>JAYUWF010000358.1:0-3426 GCA_043753685.1 Herminiimonas sp. | reverse complement strand
AAAGGTCGCGGCCCGCCCCGGCGCCAACAGCAAGACTGCTTTTCAGCTGCGTGGACTGGATGCGGCCGCTCGCTCGACGCTGACGCAGGTCCGGCTCGGTTTTCCGCGCCAGGACACGCGCAACTGCCCACCGGCCTGACGACTTTTACGCGCCGGGCGAACCGCCGTCCGCGCGCTCGATGACGGTGGCCAGGCACGCCGGGCACAGACAAAGTGCGCCGCTGGTGTCGGCCACTGCAGCGATCGCCGCAGCCGACAGCGGTGGCAAGCGGGTACACCAGCAGGGCGTGCCATCCCCGGGATCGGCAATCGCACAGGAAAATTGGGTGCCGCAATCGCTACATTGACTCATCGAATTGCCGCTGCTGCCTGCTGTATTGCGGCGCCTTCCTTAGCCTGCCGATACACCGCATTTCGCGATCGTCCGCCACGGCTTCCCGTCACCGCTTCCCCGCGCCGGTCTTGCTCCGATTGTTCAATCGCCATCGCGTAGACTCTTGCCATGCGACAGGCGCTGCATGGCATTGCGGATCAGCGCCATCTGCTGATCGAAGCGGGTACACGCCTCGCACACCAGCAGGTGCAGGCGCATCCGCGCACGCTCGACCAGGGTCAGCTTGCGGTCCATGCCTTCGGACACCAGCCGGTGGACTTCCCGGCAGGTTGGCTTGATGCCTTCCAGTTCATGTTCCATTCAATCCTTCCGCCACCGCCGTGGTGTTGATTGCATTGCGCTGCCATTCAGGGCCAGAATTCACGTCGGCCGCGCTGCGCCGGGCTGGTTGCCGAACCAGTTCAGGTCCAGGCATTCGCGCAGCCGCAGCCGGGCGCGATACAGGATCACCCAGACATTAGACGTCGACAGGCCGATTTCCTTGCAAATTTCTTCGGTATCGAATTCCAGCCATTCCCGCATCATGAAAACGCGGGCGGTTTTCGGCGGCAGTTTTTCCAGGCAGAGCTCCATGACCCGAAAAAAATCCTTCTGTTCCAGGGTCGCGTCCGGATTACCCCATTCGCGCGGCTTTTCGACGGTATGGCCGTCGGCGGCGAACAGGGCGTCGATCGCATCGGCTTCCGACTGATCGTCGTAGGTCTCGATCTGGCGGGTCCGGTTGCCCGCCCGCAGTACATCGACGATCTTGTGCTTCATGATGGCCGTGACGTAGGTCCGCAGCGTCGATTGGCCGGCAAAGCGCTCGGGCTTTTCCAGGACCGCGATCAGGGTATCCTGCACCACGTCTTCAGCCTGCGCATCGTTGTGTAATTGCAGCATTGCAAACCGGAGCAGTACCGGGCGCAGTGTCTTCAGCTGTGCGGGCAAATCGTCGCTCATGGAGTGGGCCTTGCCGGTAAAGAAGGGTTGATGACACGATCGACCGATCGGTCGCCGCCCAGAATACCCGCAATGCATGACAAAATCACCGGCAAGCGATCTTCCTTTGCCTGTAAAATCGCGCAAATCCAATTTATGGGACCGCCAATGACCACTCTAGCCGACCCCAACGCCGACATCGATTCCGTCTCACCGCAGATCAAGGCGGAGATTCTGGCAGAAGCGTTGCCTTATATCCGCAAGTTCCACGGCAAGACGATCGTCATCAAGTACGGTGGCAACGCCATGACCGAAGAGCGCCTGAAGCACGGCTTCGCGCGCGACGTCATCCTGCTGAAGCTGGTCGGCATGAATCCGGTGGTGGTGCACGGAGGCGGTCCGCAAATCGACAATGCCTTGAAAAAGATCGGCAAGCAAGGCACCTTCATCCAGGGCATGCGCATCACCGACGAAGAAACCATGGAAGTGGTTGAATGGGTGCTGGGCGGCGAAGTCCAGCAGGACATCGTCATGTTGATCAATCACTACGGCGGCCAGGCAGTGGGCCTCACCGGCAAGGATGGCGGCCTGATCCGGGCCCGCAAGATGGCCATGCCCGACCGCGAAAATCCGGGCAAATTCCTCGACATCGGTTTCGTCGGCGAGATCGACGCCATCAATCCGGCGGTGGTCAAGGCATTGCAGGACGACGCCTTCATTCCAATCATTTCGCCGATCGGTTTCGGCGAAGACGGCCAGGCCTACAACATCAATGCCGACCTGGTAGCCGGCAAGATCGCCGAAATCCTGAAAGCCGAAAAGCTGATCATGATGACCAACATCCGTGGTGTCATGGACAAGCACGGCAACCTGGTGACCGACCTGTCGGCGCGCGAGATCGACGAAATGTTCGCCGACGGCACGATCTCCGGCGGCATGCTGCCGAAGATTTCCTCGGCCCTGGATGCGGCCAAGTCGGGCGTCAACACCGTCCACATCATCGATGGCCGCATCGAGCATTCTCTGCTGCTGGAAGTGCTGACCGAGCAAGCCTTCGGCACCATGATCCGCTCGCACTGAATCCGCACTGAATCAACGCCACCGCGCAGCCCGACTTGCTCTGGTTCTTTGACCTGGACAATACCCTGCACGACGCGTCGCACCGGGTTTTCCCGGCGATCAATGCCAACATGAATGCATTCATCGCCGGCGTGCTGGCCGGCGCCGGCCTGCCGGCCGATGCCGCCACCGTCAATCTGGCGCGCATCGGTTATCTGCGCCGCTACGGCGCCACGTTGCTCGGCATGGTGCGGCACCATCAAGTGCGTCCGGCCGATTTCCTCGACGCGGCTCACCTGTTCGACGATCTCCCGGGCATGCTGCGCGCCGAGCCCGGCATGCGCACCTTGTTGAACAAGCTGCCGGGACGCAAGGTACTGTTCACCAATGCGCCGCAACGCTATGCGCGCGACGTGGTGCGCCACTTCAAGCTGCAGCGCCAGTTTTCCCAGCACATCGCGATCGAATCGATGCAGGTCCACGGACGCCTGCAGCCCAAGCCTTCCAAGGCCCTGCTGCGCAAGCTGCTGGCGCGCCAGGGCGTGCCGGCGCATCGCTGCATCCTGGTAGAAGACACCCTGGCCAATCTCAAATCCGCCAAGGCGCTCGGCATGCGCACCGTCTGGATGACCGGCTACCTGGGCGCTACCCGCGCCACCGCCGGGCGGCCGCTGATTGCTGCCGGCTCGATGGGGAGCGCGCCAATCCATCCCACGGATGCCGCCAAAACAACAAAGCGCCCCGCATACGTCGATGTCAAAGTAAAATCCATCAGGCAACTATTTGACAGCCTGCCAAGCCTGAGGGGGAAGTAGGAGCCCACTTCGCCAGGCCGGGTCAGTCGTTTTCGACGATCCAGTCTGGCGACATGGACTCCCAGCGCTTGCGGGAGATGTCGCCGATCGACGCGCCCCATCCAACGAGGCACCATGGCCACTTTCAAACCCGGCGAACGCAAGCTGCAGATCCTGCAAACCCTGGCCACCATGCTGGAACAACCGAAGGGTGAAAAGATCACCACCGCTGCCCTGGCAGCCCGCCTCGACGTATCG
>JAYUWF010000357.1:0-3427 GCA_043753685.1 Herminiimonas sp. | reverse complement strand
TGGCGCGCCTGCTGAACCAAGGGCTGGGCAACGTGATCGGCTACGTGCTGCCGGTCAAACCCGCATCGGCGCCGACACTGGACCCGAGCGACGACAAGGTACCGAGCCCGGTGCCGACCGAGCCTCTGGCCGCCGCCGTCGCGCCGATCCGCTGGCGCACCAGCAAATGGCCCTTGAAGCGCGAGCACCTGTACCTGATCGGCGGTGATTCGCCGCTCGGGCTGCGCCTGCCGCTCGACACCTTGCCGTGGGTCTTGCCGAAGGATGTGGAGCCGGAATTCGATGTCGATCCGTTCGCCGCTGGCGGCGCCCTGCCCGATCCATCGGCACGGCCGACTCCGGCCGGCGCGGCAGCGGACGCGCTTGCAGCCGAACTTGCAGACAAACCCGACCCGCGCGAAGTCATCCACACCGCGCTCGCGGTCGAAGTGCGTGCCGGCCGGTTGCATGTCTTCATGCCACCACTCAAGAACATTGCCGATTACCTGGCGCTGGTGCACGTCATCGAAGATACCGCCGCCGCGCTCGAACTGCGGTTGTGGCTGGAAGGCTATCCGCCGCCGCGCGATGCACGGGTCAAGATGCTGAGCGTCACACCCGACCCGGGCGTAATCGAAGTCAACATCCACCCTGCCGCCAGCTGGAATGAACTGACCGCCAACATCACGCTGCTGTACGAAGAAGCGCGCCAGGCCCGGCTCGGCACCGAAAAATTCATGCTCGACGGGCGCCACACCGGCACCGGCGGCGGCAACCATGCCACCCTTGGCGGCATCACCGCGGCCGACAGTCCGATGCTGCGCCGGCCCGACCTGTTGCGCAGCCTGATTACTTACTGGCAGAACCATCCGGCGCTGTCGTACCTGTTTTCCGGCACCTTCATCGGACCGACCAGCCAGGCGCCGCGCGTCGACGAGGCGCGCGACGACAACCTCTACGAGCTGGCGATCGCCTTCCAGCAGATGGAACATGCGTTGCCCGGCACCGAGGAGAGCAAGCGGCCGTGGCTGGTCGACCGCCTGTTGCGCAACCTGCTGGTGGATTTGACCGGCAACACGCATCGCTCCGAGTTTTCGATCGACAAGCTGTATTCGCCGGATGGGCCGACCGGCCGGCTCGGGCTGGTGGAATTCCGCGCCTTCGAAATGCCGCCGCACGCGCGCATGAGCCTGGTGCAGATGCTGCTTCTGCGGGCATTGGTCGCCCGTTTCTGGCGCACGCCATATCAGGGCAAGCTGATACCGTGGGGCACCCAGTTGCATGACCGCTGGATGATGCCGCATTTCGTGGCCGCCGACATGCGCGACGTGGTGCAGGATCTGCGCAGTGCCGGCTATGCGTTCGAACAGCACTGGTTCGATCCCTTCATCGAATTCCGCTTTCCGCGCTACGGCACCGTCAGCTACGAAGGCGTCGAGCTGGAACTGCGCCAGGCGATCGAACCGTGGAACGTCCTGGGCGAGGAAGTCAGCACCGGCGGCACCGCGCGCTACGTCGATTCATCGGTCGAGCGGATGCAGTTGCGGGTGCGGGGGCTGACCGACAGCCGCCACGTCGTCACCTGCAACGGCCGGGCGCTGCCCTTGCATCCGACCGGGGTGGCCGGCGAGTTCGTGGCCGGCGTGCGCTTCCGGGCATGGAGTCCCTGGTCCGGATTGCATCCGAGCATAGGTGTGCAGGCGCCGTTGACCTTTGATCTGGTCGATACCTGGAGTGGTCGGGCCATCGGTGGTTGTGTGTATCATGTGTCGCATCCGGGCGGGCGCAACTACGAAGGTTTCCCGGTGAATGCCAATGAAGCCGAGGCGCGGCGCTTTGCCCGATTCGTGGCGCACGGTCACACGCCGGGTCCGGTCAAGATTGCCACCGGCGCGTTGAATCCAGCATTCCCATTTACCCTGGATCTGCGCTGGCAGCCGGATTGAACACGCTTCATGCAATTGACTGGTAGCGCCTTTTTGTATGCTTTGAAGACTCGATGAACAATCCCCTGCTCGCACAGTATCCTGCCGCGCTTCATGGCTACGATGAAATGTTCGAAGCAGACGGACAGGCGCGCGCGCACTGGATGACCCTGCTGGAACACTTGGGTGCGGAAACGCCCGAGGCGATGCGCCAGCGGGTCGAGTCGGTCGAGCGCCAGGTGCATGAAAACGGCGTGACCTACAACATCTACGCCGATCCCAAGGGGATGCAGCGGCCCTGGGAAATCGATGTCCTGCCGTTCATCCTGCCGGCCGCCGAATGGGCCGCGATCGAAACCGCGGTGCGCCAGCGCGCCACCCTGCTCAACCGCATCCTGATCGACATCTACGGCGAACAGAGCATCCTGGCCGAAGGCTTGCTGCCGCCGGCGCTGGTGCACGGCCACGCTGGCTTCCTGCGTCCCTGCCACGGCATTCCACAAGTCGACAATGTCGCGCTGCACATGATCGCGGTCGACCTGGCGCGCTCGCCGGACGGACGCTGGTGGGTCGTCACCGACCGCACCCAGGCGCCTTCCGGCGCCGGTTATGCGCTGGAAAACCGCAGCGTGATTTCGCGCGCCTTCCCGGATCTGTTGCGCGAACTGAAGGTGCAGCCGATTACCGGCTACTTCGATACCCTGCGCGACAGCCTGACCCACTGGGGCCGGCAATGCGCCGCGCGCAGCCGTGCCAACAGCGGCAGCGCACCTGTACACGACGCACTGCCGCTGATCGTGCTGTTGACGCCGGGCCAGTTCAACGAAACCTATTACGAACAGACTTACCTCGCGCGCCATCTGGGTTTCCCGCTGGTCGAGGGCAACGACCTGACGGTGCGTAACGGCATCGTCTGGCTCAAGACCCTGTCGGGACCGCAGCGGGTCGACGTCATCCTGCGCCGGGTCGACGACGATTTCTGCGATCCGCTGGAATTGCGCTCGGATTCGGCGCTGGGCGTGGTCGGCCTGACGGATGCGGCGCGGCGCGGCAATGTCGTCGTCGCCAATGGACTGGGGTCGAACCTGCTCGAATCCGGCGCGCTGCTCGGCTACCTGCCGGCGCTGTGCCGGCGCTTGCTGGGCGAATCGCTGTTGATGCCGTCGGTGGCGACCTGGTGGTGCGGCGAGCCGGCCGCGCTCGAGGAAGTCATTGCCGAACTGGACCACCTGATCGTCAAGCCGGCCTTTCCGCAATTGCGGCAGTCGCCCGTGTTCGGCCAGGATCTGGATGTCGAACAACGCGCGGCCTTCGTCGCCAAACTGCGGGCGCAGCCACAGAATTACGTGGCCCAGGAGCTGGTCCGGGTCTCGCAGGCGCCGGTCTGGTGCCGCGACGATCCGGACGACCGGCATCAGCAGGTCGGCATCGGCGCGTCGGCAGTCGGCCTGCGGGTCTTTGCCAGCGCCACGCCGACCGGCTACGAAGTCATGCCCGGCGGCCTGACCCGGGTTGCCACCGGA
>JAYUWF010000356.1:0-10366 GCA_043753685.1 Herminiimonas sp. | reverse complement strand
TTCGCGCCAGATGCGCATGCCGTCGCCGTCTCGCTATTTCTGGCTGTACCTTGGCGCACTGGTGCTGGCCACCTTGCATGGGATGACGCATGTCGACGACATACCGGCCTACTTCAAGGTATTGCAGATCATTTCCTTCGAAACCACGGCAGGTTATTTCGGCGAAGTTCTGGTCAAGCCGTTGCTGATCCTGGCGACAGCGCTGTTGCTGGCAATCGGCATCCGCAATTCCCGTCATCCGAACTTCTACCTGGTGCCCTTGTTTTTATCGTCGGTATTGTTGCCGCTCTCGGTGATCGCCGATGTGCTGCGTTCGCGCGAAGCGCTGTCTGCCATGGTGGTGGGGGGCGCATCGTTTTCCGGCATGCATGCCAATGAACTGGGACTCATGTTCAACATGGCGCTGGCCCTGTCGTTGTTCTGTCTGTTCGGGCAACGCAGCCGGGCGGTGAAATGGCTGTTGGCAATCAATGCTGCGATCCTGTTGCTCGGCATGCTGCTGACGTTTTCCCGGGGGGCGTACCTAGGCTTCCTGGTGGTGTTGACGTATTTCCTGTATCGGCGTGGCAGTTTCCGGATGATGTTTCTGGCGTTTCTGCTGGTGCCGCTAGCGGTCCTGCTCACACCACCCGCGGTCTTCGAGCGCGCCGCGACCGGCGTCGGCAGCGGCGACGTCGATGCCATCAGTGCCGGCCGGGTCGATGAAATCTGGCGGCCGTTGCTGCCCGACATTGCATCGAGTGTCGTCCTCGGCCGTGGCCTGAGTTCGGTATTGTGGTCGGAACCGGCCCACAGCAACGACTTCTTCATGTCCGGCCGGATCGGGCATCCGCACAGCGCCTATCTCGGCATGGCGCTCGATTTCGGGATCGTCGGCGCATTGATCGTGCTGGGATTTTTCTGGCATCTCTGGAAGCTGTTCCTGTCCCTTTCGGCCGTCCATCCGGTACCGCTCTGGCGCGATTTCTTTCAAGGCGCCAGCGCCTGTGTGCTGGTGTTGCTGGTACAAGGCGTGACCGACGACCGCTTCACGCCAACCGTCGAGCAATGCTATCTGTGGCTCGCCTATGGCCTGGCGCTGGGTTTCATGACCCGCAGCCGCCGGCGTCATCGCGACCGACTGGTTCCCGCGACTGCCATCCCCGCCTCGCGCGCCGCTTCAAGATGAAGATCTGCTTTCTGGGACTGGAAAATCTGCCGGTACTGGCGCCCGAGTTCAACCAGCATGGCATCGGTGGCGAAGAGGTGCAGCACACGCTGCTGGCCAAATCACTGGCGCGCAGAGGGCATGAGGTCAGCATGGTGGTCTACGACTATGGCCAGAACGACCGTGCGCGCTGGGACCATGTCACCACCTATAAAGCGTATCGCGCCAGTGCCGGCATTCCGGTCGTGCGTTTCGTGCATCCGCGCTGGACCGGCATCTGGCAGGCACTGCGGCGCGCCGATGCGGACATCTACTATGTCAGCTGTGCCGGGATGCACCTGGGGCTGGTGGCGATGTTTTGCCGGGTGTATCGACGCAAGTGGGTATTTCGCGTGGCGCACGACAGCGATTGCGAGCCGGACCAGTTGCTGGTCCAGTACTGGCGCGACAAGAAACTGTATGAATACGGCTTGCGGCGCTCGCCCGCGATCCTGGTGCAGACCCGGCGCCAGCAAGAAGCGATTCTCGCCAATTATGGATTGGCAAGCAGGCAGGTCGGCATGCTGGTCGATTTCCCGCAACGACGCTATTCGTATGAAGAGCGCGAGTTCGATGTCCTGTGGGTCAACAACCTGCGTCAGTTCAAGCGGCCCGACCTGTTTCTGGCGTTGGCGCGCCGCTTGCCGCATCTGCGATTCCATATGGTCGGCGGCCCGCAACCCGGCTTCGAGACCATGTTCGAGGCGATTCGCTGCGAAGCGGAGACGATTCCGAATTTTGAATTTCATGGCAGGGTTGCCTACCATGCGATGGACCATCGCTACGGCAAGGCGCGGGTGTTCGTCAACACGTCCGACAGCGAAGGATTTCCCAATGCCTTCCTGCAGGCCTGGGCACGTGGCACGCCGGTTGTCTCCTTCTTCGATCCCGACCACCTGCTGGAACGGGAACGCCTCGGGCAGGTCGTGGATTCGCTCGACGCAATGGCGCAAGCGGTCGATACCCTGCACCGGGACCGCCTGCAATGGATCGCCGCCAGCGACCGTTGTGCAGACTACATGGCGCGGGTCTTCGGGGAAGACCGGATCATCGCGCCCTACCTGAGCGTCTTTACCGAGGCGGCCTGAGTTGGAGGATTCCCGTATCCGGCTCCTGTTCATCGTCAGTTCGCTGGTCTTCGGCGGCGCGGAAAAGCATGTCGTCACCCTGGCCAATGCACTCGACCGGCGACGCTACCGCTTGTCGCTGGCCTATCTAAAGGACGATACGACGCTCCTGCCGCAAATCGACCGCAGCAACCTGGAAGGCCGCCTGATCGGCTGCAAGGTTTCGCGCAAGATCGATTCGGCAGCAGTACAGACGCTCGCAGACCACATCCGCAATGAGCGCATCACGATGATCGTGTGCGTCAATACCTACCCGCTGTTGTACGCGACCCTGGCCGTCCGCCGAAGTGGCCGGTCGGTAAAACTGGTCGAACTGTTCCACACCACCGAACTGGAAGGTATCGAGGACCAGTTGCAGATGCTGTTCTACCGGCCGTTCATCCGCCGCGCCGATCACCTCGTGTATGTCTGCCAGAACCAGCAACGCTACTGGCGCCGCCGTCTGCTGCGTGCCCGCCAGGATTGCGTCATCCACAACGGCGTCGACACCCGCCATTTCGACCTGCGGCACACCGCGCACGAGAAGCAGTCGATACGGGAGCGCTTCGGTATCGGCAAGGCCGATTATCTGGTCGGCCTGTGCGCCGCCATGCGGCCGGAAAAGGCCCACGACGATTTGCTGCAGGCGATCGCCCGCATGCGATCGTCCGGGCAGCAGGTCAAGTGCCTGTTGATCGGCGACGGCCCGGAGCGCAGCCGGATCGAGGCGCGCATCGCAGAGCACGGACTGGGCGCGCACGTGCACATCACCGGATTCGAATCGGACGTGCGGCCGGCGATCGCCGCATGCGACGTGATGACGATCGTCTCGCACCACGTCGAAACCTTTTCAATCGCGACGCTGGAAGCAATGGCGATGGGAAAACCAATGGTGATGAGCCGGATCGGCGGCGCCGACGAGCAGGTCGATCACGGCAGCAACGGTTACCTGTTCCCGAAGGGCGACATCGCCGCACTGGTCGAGGCGCTGACGCGCTTGAAGGATCGGCAGCGCGCCGAAGCCTTCGGTCAACGGGCGCGGGAGACCGTCGAACGGCATTTTTCCCTGGTGGTGATGGTCGACGCCTACGACCGTCTGTTTTCTGGCATGGCGGCGCCAACCCAGGCACACAAAGGAAAAGTCCGTGTTGCGTGAAGGCGGCCTGCGGCGCAGTGCCGCTCTGCTGGCAGTGGCGGGCGGTATAGAATTTGGCCTGCAACTGGCCTTGCCAATCATCCTGGTGCGCTGTCTGAATGAAACCGCATTCGGTGAATATCGACTGTTCTGGCTATTGGCCAACACCGCCATGGCGATCGCACCTGCGTTCATACCGCAGTCGCTGTTCTATTTTCTGCCGCGCGGCACGTCGAACGACCGCGGCATGTTGATCGGTAACGTCTTGCTGTACATGGGGGTCGCAGCGGCCGTGACGGCCCTGGTCACCAGCAACGCCAACCCCTGGCTGCATGACGCTGCACGCGCCGTGTTCCTGCACACCAACGGCATGTCGGCGATTTTTCTCGGGCTGTGGGTACTCGCCTCGACTCTCGATGTGCTGCCCACTGCCGAGGGCCGCATGGCGTGGCAGGCGCGTGCAACGATCGGCATGGCGCTGGCGCGGACGTCGTTGCTGGCCCTGGCGGCACTGGCGACGTCCAATATCGCCTGGGTCGGTGTCGCCATGGTCTGTGTCGGATTGATCAAGGTCGGGTTGCTGGCATATTATGTTTTCCCGCTGGCGGCAGCCAAACAACTGGGCTGGAATGCACGGACCCTGAAGAAACAGGTCGTCTACGCCGTCCCGTTCGCGCTCGGCAATGCATTGTTCCAGCTGCGCGGCCAGGCCGACCAGTGGGTGGTCATCACCATGCTGTCGCCAGCCATGTACGCGACGTTCTCGATCGCTTCGGTGGTGCAGCCAGTGGCGTCGCTGATCCGCCAGCCGGTCAGCAATGCCATGCTGTCGCGCCTGAATGCCGCCCACAGCCGCGGCGACCGCGCCGAAATCCAGAGCCTGATTTTGAAGAGCAATGGCTCGACTGCCTTGTTGCTGGTGCCGATCATCGGCGGCTTGCTGGTGGCCGCACCGGAAATCGTCAACATCATCTATACCAGCCGATACCAGCAGACTGCGGCCATCATGCAGGTCTACCTGATCGGCATGCTCACCAATATCTACGCCGTCGGGCATGTGCTGACCGCCCTCGACAAGGGCGCGTTCGCCGCCCTCAACAGCGCCTGCACCCTGGTACTGTCGGTTCTGCTGAGCGTGGCCGGCATCCATTATTTCGGTCTGCCCGGCGCTGCCGTCGGCGGCGTCCTGACCCTGGCGCTTGGCGAGCTGTGGGCTCTGAAGGTGGTGGCGGCGACGCTCGGCGTGCCGCTGCTACAGCTGATTCCCTGGGCTGCAATGTTCCCGGCGGCGATCGCGTCCTGCACGGCGATCATCGGCGTGATCCTGCTGCAGGCGCGCGTGCCCTGGCACGGCATCCTCCTGTTGTTGACCAAAGGGGTGCTCTTCACGGCTATCCTGGTGCCGTGCTTCCTGCTGTTCGGCGGGCTGGCGCAAATGCGCATCCTGTTCGGCTGGCCCCGCTCGCGTCGCCGGGCCGGTCCCGCACCTGACTGGCAAGGCGCACCTGCAGCCGGAGAGGCGCCAAAATGAACCAGTCCGTGCGGGATCGGGCGGCGGCTTGCGTGGATGCGCGGCCGGCTGGTCTGGCAACCATCCTGGTGCTGACCAACAAGCCGCTGGTGAGCACCGTGAACGGTTATGACCTGCGGGTCTGGCACCTGTCGCGCGCCCTGCGCTCGGACAGCCGGCTGGTGCTCCTGCATTTTCCCTTCGAGCCCGGCGAAGCGGCATTGCAGCGGGATAAACAGGATATCGACATGCGCGACCTGTTCGACGAAGTGATCGCTACGGCTTCCCCGGAAGATTTCAAGGCGTCGTTCCGGCGACACCTGCGGCTGCGCGAGGACCGTTTCCTGGAATGGGGCTATCCCGCATTCCAGCAACAGGTGATCGACCAGATCCATGCGCTGTGCAGGCGTTACCGTATCACCAAAATCATTGCTTTCGGTTCCGGCCTGGCAGGCTTGCTGCGCCATCACTCCGTCGACGCCAGGATCCTGATCGATGTCTGCGACAGCATGGCGCTGACGCTCGAGCGCGGCCTGCAATTGCAACGCCGGCGCATGGCGCTTGCCGAGCGCATCAGGGCGACGCTGACACATGCACGCTGGCGCAGCCTAGAAGCGAAATTGCCGGACTGGTTCGATGCGGTCGTGACCATCAACGACATGGACACGGAAAAAATCCGCCAGCTGGCGCACCGCAGCGGCAAGAGGCATGGAAAGAAGCATGGCAAGCAGCAGGCCATGCAGCACGGGATGCGGCACGACAACCTGTCGACCATTCCGAATGGCGTCACCGCCGATTTCGAAGATGCCTATCAAGAAGGTGCGTGCCGCCGGCGCGGCGTTGCATTCTGGGGCAACCTGTCATTTCCACCGAACGACGACGCACTCCATTTTTTTTATAACGAGGTGTTCTTGCCATTCCTGAAGCCGGCCCGAATCGAACTGTGCATCGTCGGTGCGCAACCGATGCCCTGGCTTGTGCAGGCATGCCAACATGAACCGCTGATGCGGCTGACCGGTTTTGTGGACGACCTGCGCGCTTGCCTGATCGAGTATCCGATCATGATCAACCCGATGCGCATGGGCAGCGGCATGAAGAACAAGGTACTGGAAGCGCATGCGGTCGGACTGGCGGTGGTGTCGACCGCGCTCGGCATGGAATCGATCGCGGGCGCCGAAGCCGGTATCAGTTATCTGGACGCCAGCAACCCCGCCGAGTTCGACCAGGCCATCCGCTGCCTGCTGGACGACGAGGGCCGCCGCCTTCGGCTGCTGCGCGCGGCACGCCGGATCGTCGTCGAAAGATATACCTGGGCGATTGTCGGGGCACGCTGGAACGAGCTGGTCAGGCGTCTTTGAGCGCCAGCAGCCTGATTCGGCTGACATAATCCTCGAGCGAGCGCGAGCGCATGGCTTCATACGCCCGAGTCCGTAACTCGCGGTAGGCTTGCCGGTCAGCGAGGAGGCGATCGATCGCGCACCGGAGCGCGGCCGCATCACCCGGTGGCACCGCAATGGCGGTGATTCCTGCTTCCAGATAGCCATCGAGTCCGCGCACGTCGCTGGCTACCACCGGTATGCCGGCCTCGATGGCACGTGCCAACCGGACCTGTCCGGTACTCGCATCCTGCTCGCGCAGGACCAGTGCATAGACGCCGGCATTGGCGAGCAGGCGGGCATGCTCTTGCGGACTGACTTCGCTCATGACGGTGGCGCGGCCATCCTGATTGAGGCGTTCGACCTGTGGCCGATCGGCCTGCGAGCAGACCACGCTCAGGCTGCAGCGGGCATTGCGCGCCGCATCGAACAACGTGACCCAGTCGCAGGCGGCCCGCCCGGAAGCCATCACGATGGCGCTCGGGACGGCCGGCAGCGTCGGCAAGGCAGAAGGGTTGAGCATCATCGGGAACGGAATGGTCGTAAACAGCCGGGCGGGCAGGCGATACATCGCGGCGTAATGCTGGCCCTCCCAGTCGGTCATGACCTGGATCGCGCCTATCGTGCCGGGAAACAGCCATCGGCACAGGCGTGCATGCAGTGCTTCCTTCACGCGGGCCTTGGCGCCGGCCGGGCGCGGGCGCAAAAATTCCACCAGCACCACGCGCGGCTGGCCGTCATGGAACAGCGATTCGAGGAACAGAAACGACAACAAACCGGGAGAGGCGAACAGGCACACCACGCGCTGCATCTTCCTGCTGGCCAGATACCACAGTACACCGCGCAACCAGCGCCAGCGCCGGGCCAGCGCGGACAATCGCGGAAAGCGGGTCTCCAGTGTCTGGTCGAGACTGGCAACGCGCTGCGGCGGCCCCTGGTCGCCGCGATGACCGTCGGCGATCGCGGCGGCATACCAGGAATCGACCAGCAATGACGGCGTCACGCGATGCGGAGCGCGAACCGGATCGCGACCCGGTTCGCGCGCGACGCCATCGGCAGTGGCGTCACCTCGACCAATTGCACCGGCGCGTCCTCCGTTGCCGCTGCCACTGCTGCCCGCCGCGCCGCCACTTCTGCCGCCGCCTTTGCTTCCACTATTGCTTCCACTGTTGCGTCCACTCCTGCTGCCGCTTTTGCTCGCACTCTTGCTGCGGTGACCGCCGCGGCTCTTGCTGTTACCTTCACTCATTGGATGCTCCACCCACGGCACGAAACGCCCGCAGCCGATTCGCCGCAGGTCAGGGTTCCAACCTTTTCACATGCTGCACTTGCTCCAATTGACATCGGTCACAGTCAACGATCCCCAGTGCGATGCAAGTCACAAAAGCTTGTCGAATCGTGGGCGTGCGACACATTTATACGGAACACTCTCCGGTTGGGCCATCAAATGTGAGGTCACGCAAACGAAGCTGCGCGCATCCGTTGGATCATGAAATTTTGGAGCGCGCATGACTCGTGGTTATCACCTTCGCACGGTGAGGGATTCTTCTGAATGGGAGGCATATTTCAACGCAATCCCCTATCCGCACCTGATGCAGGCCTGGCCGTATGGCGAAGCAAAGAAGCATGCGGCACGCTGGCATGTCCGGCGGCTGGTCTTCGAGCGCGGCGACACACCGGTGGCAATCTGCCAGGTGCTTGAAATCCGTGCAATCGGCTTGCGGGTCGCCTCCCGCATCAACCGCGGACCGATGTTCCTGGACCAGGCGCCCAGCCATGAAGACAGGCTCAACGTTTACCGATTGCTGCGTCGGCAATCGCGTTTCATCAGTGGCGGTCCGCTGTTGATCGCCCCGGCCTTGCCATTGACGGAAGAAAACGAAAGCCTGCTCGATGGCCTGGGCTTCAAGCGTCGAAAGAACACCGGCTGGTGTTCCTCGCTCGTCGATCTGCATCAGGACGAACCGGTACTGCGCGCGCGCCTGGCGCGCAACTGGCGCAATCAACTGCGCAAGGCGCAAAATGCCGGCATCGTCCTGGAAGCGCTGAGCAGCACGGAGTCGATGGAGTTCATGCTCGACATGCACGTCAAGAACATGGCCGAAAAAAACTTTGTTGGTCCCAAGGTGGCCCTGATCAAGGCACTGTACCAAGCCCGACCTGAAGATTTCGTGGTGCTGAAGGCAACACTCGAGGGCGAACCGATCGCCGCGCTGGCGGTGGTCGGTTTTGGCGCTTCGGCCGAATGCTACGTCGGCTGGTTCGGCGCTGGCCGCGGACGCCAGGTCAGCGTCGGCAATTTCGTGTACTGGGAAGCGATCATGGCCATGAAAAAAGCCGGGCGGCGCTGGCTCGATCTCGGCGGCTATTACTCTTCCGATAAATTTGGCCACTTCAAGCAAGGCATGGGCGGCACCGAATACAAACTGGTCGGGGAATATCTCGCTTACTGATTTTCCTCGACAAGACAGGTCCATGCAAAATTTCATCGTGGTTGGCGAAATGCGCGCCATCGTCGCGCAGGTCCTGCTCGCCATTCATCATCACACGACGGCGCACTGTGCCGTCATCTCCGGCAAAGGCACCGGCGCGCTGCGTCTTTCCCGATTGTGCTCACAGTACGACGATCTCGATTTCTATGGGCACGATGACCTGCGTTTCGTCGAAATCGTCAACCGGTTCGCCGCACGGCATGCGGACACAGTGTTGGTAGCAGGCGATTGCCAGGCGATGAAGATGGTCAATCGGGTACGGGACGCGCTGCAGGTCGGCATCAGTCCAATGCCCGACACCGACATGCTCTCGATGCTGGAAGACAAATGGTCTTTCTATCAGTTCTGCAAGGCGCATGGCCTGACCGTACCGTCATCCATATTTGTGAATGCCAAGGCCGAACTCGATTTCAGCGCCGTCGCCAATCGACTCGGATTGCCGTTCGTGGTCAAGCCGCTGGATCAGGTGGCGTCCTACGGCATCGAAGTGGTCCAGGATGAAAACCATTACAAACGAGCCATCCTCGACAATCGCGCCTATCAATATGCGCCCTTGATCATGCAGCGCTTCATCGCCGGCAAGGACATCGGCCTGAACCTGCTGTCGGTCCACGGCAGGGTCATGGCACTGGCGTGCCAGGAACCGAATGGCACGCGGGTACGGTTTTTTGCCAACGGTGTGCTGGAACGCGCGGCACACGTGATCGCCAGTGCAACCCGTTATCACGGCGTCATGAATGTCGATGCCCGCGTCGAGGAACATACCGGCACCATTTACCTGTTCGAATCGAATCCCAGGATCTGGCGTTCGCACTATGCCTCGGTCTGGTGCGGTATGAATTTTTGCGGCGAAAGTCTCAAGGGCCGGTGGGATGGCAACCATGTGCAACGTCTCGTTTCGGGTGAATCCGACGTGTACTACCACCCGATTTTCCGTCCGTCCCAATGGCCGATGCTGCTGTTCGACAAGGGCCGACGCGGCCGGTTTTTGCGCATCATGATGTCCGATCCCTACACGCTTGCCAGCTCGATCCGACCGCTGTTGCAAGGCGGCTGGCAAAAGTTGAACTGGATGCTGCTGCGGCGCCGGGTCAAGCGCGTGTATTGAAATTTGCCGGGCACCATGGCAATGCGGCAGTGCGTGCTATTTCAGATGCAGTTGACCAATCTTGGACTGCACGATCAGCAGGATCGCTACACTGGCCCACGCTAAGCGCCGTCCGCTGTGGATCGGCAATTCAATTGAGCAAGGCTGCTGCTTTCGATATTCCATGGCGATAGAAGACCTGTTGCATCCCTGGCTGGAAGCCTATTTCGCGTCGCCCCAGTGGGTCAAGAATTCGGTCGGGCGGGCCTACTCCCTGTTCGCGGCGCCGCTGCGCTCGGGTGGCGCCAATCGACGGTTCCGGGATCAGGCCGCATTGCGTGATCCGGAGGCGCTGGAGCAGCTAGTGACAGCTAAGTTACGCCAGGTACTGCGCCATGCGCTCACCACCGTACCGGCCTATGCCGATTACCGGCATCTGCTCGACGCACTGGCGTCGCCATGCAAGGTGCTGGA
>JAYUWF010000355.1:0-3434 GCA_043753685.1 Herminiimonas sp. | reverse complement strand
TCAGTGCGGCCCTGATGGACCTGGCCACCCACCGCGTCGCCATACCGCAGCCGGGCGCCATCGAATCGCTGAACGTCGCGGCCAGTGCGGCGATCTGTTTTTTCGAACAGGTGCGGCAGACCGCGCGTCAGTAAAACCGTTTTTCGATCTTGATTTCCTGCAGGATCGTCGCCGAAATTTCTTCGATCGACTTGGCTGTCGATGACATCCAGCGAATCCCTTCGCGGCGCATCATGCTCTCGGCTTCATTGATCTCGTACCGGCAGTTTTCGAGCGCGGCGTATTTGCTGCCCGGACGCCGCTCATTGCGCACCTGGGCCAGTCGATCCGGTGCGATCGTCAGCCCGAAAATCTTGTGCTTGAAGTCGAGCAGGCCGGTGGGCAGCTTGCCGCGTTCGAAGTCGTCCGGTATCAGCGGATAGTTGGCCGCCTTGATCCCGTACTGCATCGCCAGGTACAGGCTGGTCGGCGTCTTGCCGGAGCGCGAAACACCCACCAGGATCACGTCGGCGCTGTCGAGGTTCTTGTTGGTCTGGCCGTCGTCGTGTGCCAGCGAATAATTGATCGCCTCGATGCGGTTCTTGTATTCCTCCGAATCGGTGATGTTGTGATTGCGCCCGATCGTATGGGTCGACTTGACGCCCAGTTCCTGCTCCAGCGGATCGACGAAGGTCTTGATCAGATCCATGTGCATGCCATTCGATTGCCGCACCAGGGCCGACATGTCGGCGTTCACCAGTGTGGAGAAGACGATCGGCCGGTGGCCCTCGCGCTCGAAGGTTTCGTTGATCTTGCTGACCGCGTCCCTTGCCTTGTCCATGGTGTCGATGAAGGGCAGGCGAATCTGTTTGAAGCGCAACTCGAACTGGCTCAACACCGAGTGACCGAAAGTTTCGGCGGTGATGCCGGTGCCGTCGGAGACGAAATAGACGGTTCGCACGGAAGTGGCTTTTGCGCTGGCGCCGGAGGTGGAAACCGCGGTGGAAACTGCGTTAGAGGCTGCGTTAGAGGCTGCGGTAGAAGCTGCGCTGGCGGTGGTGGCGCTGACTGCGCCGGTGACTGAGTCGGACATGTGTGGAGCGATTCCCAAAGTTGCTAAAAAAGTCGGTCCGGGGTCGGCCAGAAAACGGCAGAGTCGGGTTGCAGCCTGTAAAATGGCGGCCAACGCCGCGCCGCCGTTGCGCCCTAGAATAACAAAAACCAGGGCTGCGCGAAGTGCTGGCGACCGATTTCTTATCATCAAAGTGGGGTAGTCCATGTCCAACGCAGTTCAATCAGGCGCATCCGCGGGAGCCAGCTCGGGGGGCACCTCAGGAGCCACTTCAGGTGCCACCTCAGGTACCACCTACGTGGCAGCCTTCGAAACCTTGCGCATGACCGATGTCGATTCGGTCGGCGGCAAGAATGCATCTTTGGGAGAAATGATCAGCCAGCTGGCCAGTGCCGGCGTGCGGGTTCCGGGCGGCTTCGCCACCACGGCCCAGGCCTTTCGTGATTTCCTGTCTTACAATGTCGATGGTGGACCGGCGCTGGCCGATCGGATCGCCGACCGTTTGCTGACGCTGAACATCGACGACGTGCGGGCGTTGGCGCAAGCCGGCGCCGAGATCCGGCAGTGGATCATCGAGACGCCGTTCCAGCCGCGCCTGGAGCAGGAAATCCACGCTTTCTACGAACGCCTGGTGGCAGACTCCAGCGCCGAGATGTCGTTTGCCGTGCGCTCTTCGGCGACTGCAGAAGACTTGCCGGATGCGTCCTTCGCCGGCCAGCAGGAAACCTTCTTGAACGTGGTCGGCATCGAAAACGTGCTCGAGGCGATGAAGCATGTGTTCGCTTCGCTCTACAACGATCGTGCGATTTCGTATCGCGTCCACAAGGGTTTCACGCACGCTGAAGTGGCGCTGTCGGCCGGCGTGCAGCGCATGGTGCGCTCGGACTTGGGCGCGGCCGGCGTGATGTTTACGCTTGATACCGAATCCGGCTTTACCGAAGTTGTCTTCATCACTTCCAGTTATGGCCTGGGCGAGACGGTGGTGCAGGGCGCCGTCAATCCGGATGAATTCTATGTCCACAAACCGATGCTGGCGCAAGGCAAATTGCCTATCATTCGCCGCAACATCGGCTCGAAACTGATCAAGATGGAATTTACCGGCGAAGCCAAGGCCGGGCGCTCGGTACGCACGGTCGATGTACCGATCGAACTGCGCAACCGCTATTCGTTGAACGACGCCGAAATCGTCGAACTGTCGAAATACGCCGTCATCATCGAAAAGCATTACGGTCGTCCGATGGACATCGAGTGGGGCAAGGATGGCCGCGACGGCAAGCTGTACATCCTGCAGGCGCGTCCCGAGACCGTCAAGTCGCAACAGAAATCGACCGATGCCCAGCAGCGCTACAAGTTGAAGGGCAGCGGTACGGTGCTCACCGCCGGGCGCGCCATCGGCCAGAAAATCGGCGCCGGACCGGTGCGGGTGATTCACGATCCGGCCGACATGGAACGTGTGCAGCCGGGCGACGTGCTGGTGGCCGACATGACGGACCCGAACTGGGAACCGGTCATGAAGCGCGCTGCCGCCATCGTCACCAACCGTGGCGGACGGACCTGCCATGCGGCGATCATTGCCCGTGAGCTGGGTGTGCCGGCCGTGGTCGGTTGTGGCGACGCCACCGACGTGCTCAAGGACGGTACGCTGGTGACCGTGTCGTGCGCCGAAGGCGACGAAGGCAAGGTCTATGACGGCCTGCTTGCCACCGAGATCACCGAAGTGGCGCGCGGCGAATTGCCGGAGCTGCCGCTGAAGATCACGATGAACATCGGCAATCCACAGCTGGCATTCGACTTCCAGTCGATTCCGAACGGCGGCGTCGGTCTGGCGCGCCTGGAATTCATCATCAACAACAACATCGGCGTGCATCCGAAGGCGATCCTGGAATATCCGAACATCGATGCCGACCTGAAAAAAGCGGTCGAGTCCGTCGCCCGCGGCCACGCCTCGCCAAAAGCATTTTATGTCGACAAGCTGGCCGAAGGCATTGCCACCATCGCGGCGGCCTTCTGGCCAAAGCCGGTGATCGTCCGGCTGTCCGACTTCAAGTCGAATGAATACAAGAAGCTCACGGGCGGAGAGCGCTACGAGCCGGACGAAGAAAACCCCATGCTTGGCTTTCGCGGGGCTTCGCGCTACATCGCGCCGGATTTCCGGGAATGTTTCGAACTCGAATGCGCTGCCCTGCGCAAAGTGCGCAACGAACTTGGGCTCACGAACGTGGAGATCATGGTGCCGTTCGTGCGCACGCTGGGAGAGTGCCGGCAGACGATGGACCTGCTCGCTGCCAACGGCCTCGAGCGCGGCGAGAACGGGTTGCGCCTCATCATGATGTGCGAGCTGCCCTCCAATGCCCTGCTGGCGGAGGACTTCCTGAAGTATTTC
>JAYUWF010000354.1:0-3434 GCA_043753685.1 Herminiimonas sp. | reverse complement strand
TCGTGAAGAAGAGTATTCGCTTCAGGAATACCTGGAACTCTGCAAGAGCGATCATCTGGCCTTCGCCAGCGCGGCGGAACGAATGCTCGCTGCGATCGGTGAGCCGGAACTGGTCGACACCCGCCACGATTCACGGCTGTCGCGCTTGTTCGCCAACAAGGTCATCAAGATCTATCCGGCGTTCCGGGAGTTCTACGGCACCGAGGAAGTGATCGAACAGGTCGTGGCGTATTTCCGTCATGCCGCGCAAGGCCTGGAGGAACGCAAGCAGGTGCTGTATCTGCTGGGTCCGGTCGGCGGCGGCAAATCGTCGATCGCCGAAAAGCTCAAGTCGCTGATGGAGAAAATCCCCTTTTATGCGATCAAGGGTTCGCCGGTCAACGAGTCACCGCTGGGTCTGTTCAACGAACTCGAAGACGGTGAAATTCTCGAAGAAGATTACGGCATTCCACGCCGCTACCTGCGCTCGATCCCGAGTCCATGGGCCGTCAAACGACTGCATGAATTCAACGGCGACATCAACCAGTTCCGTGTCGTCAGGCGCTACCCGTCCATCCTGAAACAGATCGCCATCTCGAAGACCGAACCGGGCGATGAAAACAACCAGGATATTTCTTCACTGGTCGGCAAAGTCGATATCCGCAAGCTCGAAGAATATTCGCAGGACGATCCGGATGCCTACAGCTATTCTGGCGGACTGTGCCTGGCTAACCAGGGCCTAATGGAATTTGTCGAGATGTTCAAGGCACCGATCAAGGTCCTGCACCCGTTGCTGACCGCGACCCAGGAAGGCAACTACAAGGGTACCGAAGGGTTCGGCGCGATTCCCTTCGACGGCGTGATCCTGGCCCACTCGAACGAGTCGGAATGGAAGACCTTCCGCAACAACAAAAATAATGAGGCGTTCCTCGATCGTATCTATATCGTCAAGGTGCCGTACTGCCTGCGGGTGTCGGACGAGATCAAGATCTACGACAAGCTGCTGCGGAACTCTTCTCTATCGCAGGCTTCTTGCGCACCGGGCACCATGAAGATGATGGCGCAGTTCGCAATCCTGTCGCGGCTCAAGGAGCCTGAAAACTCCAGCATCTTCAGCAAGATGCAGGTCTACGACGGTGAGAATTTGAAGGACACCGATCCGAAGGCGAAGTCGATGCACGAGTACAGCGACTACGCCGGCGTCGACGAAGGCATGAACGGCCTGTCGACCCGCTTCGCCTTCAAGATCCTGTCGAAAGTCTTCAACTTCGACAATACCGAAGTCGCGGCCAATCCGGTGCACCTGCTGTACGTGCTGGAGCAGCAGATCGAGCGCGAGCAGTTTCCTCCTGAAACCGAACAGAAGTACTACGCGTACATCAAGGAATACCTGGCCCAGCGCTACGTCGAATTCATCGGCAAGGAAATCCAGACTGCGTATCTTGAAAGTTATTCCGAGTACGGTCAAAACATCTTCGATCGCTATGTGACATTTGCCGATTTCTGGATCCAGGACCAGGAATTCCGCGATCCGGACACCGGCGAGAGTTTTGACCGCAATGCCTTGAACAACGAACTGGAAAAGATCGAAAAACCGGCTGGCATTTCGAACCCGAAGGACTTCCGTAACGAGATCGTCAACTTCGTGCTGCGGGCGCGGGCGCATAACGCCGGCAAGAATCCGACCTGGACCAGCTATGAAAAGCTGCGCACAGTCATCGAGAAAAAAATGTTCTCGAACACGGAAGAACTATTGCCGGTAATTTCGTTCAATGCGAAGGCCAGTGCCGACGACGCGCACAAGCACCAGGAGTTCGTCGCCCGCATGGTCGAAAAAGGCTACACCGCCAAGCAGGTGCGGTTGTTGTGCGAATGGTATCTGCGCGTGCGTAAGTCGTCCTGATTTGCCTGACCAGGCGGTCGCTGCAACCGCCGTCATGCGCAGGATTCAGGGAGAATGGAAGGGCGCCGGGGGGCAATCCGGCGGCCGATCCGAATACTGCAGGAGGCAATTTGTCATATCTCATCGACCGGCGTCTGCAGGGCAAGAACAAATCCGCGATCAACCGCGAGCGCTTTTTGCAGCGCCACAAAAGTCAGATCAAGGATGCGGTCACGCGCGCCATCAAGGGACGCTCGATCACTAATATCGAAAGCGGTGAGAAAGTCTCGATTCCGGTCAAGGACACGACTGAACCGAGCTTCGGACACACCCATGGCGGCGTGTGGGAAAAGGTTTTACCCGGTAATTCCGAATATCTGAAAGGCGACCGCGTGGCCCGCCCGAAAAGCGGCGGTGGATCCGGACGCGGCAAGGCAGGCAACAGCGATCAGACCAACGAAGACGATTTCGCCTTCGAGCTGACGCGCGAAGAATTCATGAACTACTTCTTCGAGGATCTCGAGCTGCCGAACATGATCAAGACGCAGCTGACCTCGACCAACGAATACAAGAACCAGCGTGCCGGCTACAACACCTCCGGCACACCCTCCAACATTCACGTGCTGCGCTCGCTGCGCGGCGCGCTTGGCCGGCGCATCGCGGTCGGTGGCGGATCGCGCCGGCGCCTGGCGGAGGCCGAGCAGGAATTGACGGCACTGTTGCTGCTGACCGGCGAGGGCGACCCGCGGGTGGTCGAGCTGAAGGCGGAGATCCATCACCTGCGCACGCGCATCATGGCGATTCCCTTCATCGATCCCTTCGATCTGCGCTACTCGAACCGCGTCAAGGTGCCCAAGCCTTCCAGCCAGGCGGTGATGTTCTGCATCCTCGACGTCTCCGGCTCGATGGACGAGAGCAAGAAGGAAACCGCCAAGCGCTTCTTCATTCTCCTGTACCTGTTCCTGACCCGGGCCTACGACAAGATCGAGGTGGTGTTCATCCGCCATCACACTTCGGCGGCCGAGGTCGATGAACAGGAATTCTTTCATTCGCGCGAATCGGGCGGTACCGTGGTGTCGTCGGCGCTGCATCTGCTGATGAAGGTCATGCACGAGCGTTATCCGAGCAGCGACTGGAACAGTTACGTTGCCCAGGCGTCCGATGGCGACAATTGGGACAATGATTCGGTGATCTGCCGTCAGCTCCTGATCAACAGCGTCATGCAGGCGGTGCAGTATTTCGCGTATGTCGAAATCACCGACGGCGAGCCGCAGAACCTTTGGCAGGAATACACACAGGTGCTGGATCATCATCCGCATTTTGCGATGCAAAAGATCGAATCACCGTCGGACATCTATCCGGTGTTTCGCGAGTTGTTCAAGAAACAGCCGAAATGATGCGTGCCGGCCCAGCCGACAGAACGCATGCCGGCGCAACCGACGGATGGGACCGCGGCGCCGCGGTCCGCCACGCGGGGCTTTCCCGACCGATGAAGCAGTTTTAAAGAGGCAGTCAACATGACGACCTATCTGCAAAGTGCACTGCCACTCTCCGACGAGGACCGGACCCGTCT
>JAYUWF010000353.1:0-10386 GCA_043753685.1 Herminiimonas sp. | reverse complement strand
AAGAATCCGATCCGCTGGGCTGGAAACACGCGATCGAAGTCAATCTGATCGGTGCTTACCATACGGCGAAAGCCGCGATTCCGCATCTTCGTCGACGCGGCGCCGGGAAGATGATTTTCGTCGGTTCCGGAATGGGCCATCGCGGCGCACCGACCCGTTCGGCGTATGCCGCATCCAAGTCAGGCTTGTGGATGCTCACGCGGGTATTGTCGCAGGAGCTGGTCACGCTCAACATCTGCGTCAACGAACTCATCCCGGGGCCGGTACGCACGGCATTCATCGCCGGTCGTGAGGATGCAGTGCGCGCGGCAACCGGCGCCACCGAGTGGATGAAGGAGCCGGAGGATGTCGTGCCGATGGCGCTGTTCCTGGCGACACAGCCGGATCAGGGGCCGACCGGTCAGACTTTCAGCCTTGCGCGGCGCGAATTATGACCCCCTTCGCCGCTGACGGACCGGCGCCCGGGCGAACCTGCCGGCGGGATCCCGTACCGTGCCGATCTTCCATTGCAGGCGTCGTCACTAAAAGGCATACATGACAAATCGCGTTGAAAATGGGACCGTGGCGGCCGTCGCGCGTTCTGGCCCGGCCGCCAAATCGCCTGCAAGGCAGGCCAGCAAGCCGGCTGCGCGCATAGGTCCGGTTGGCTACAACATACTGTCACTGGCCATCGGCATCGGACTGTGGCAACTCCTGGCCATCGCCCTGGGTTCGCCGTTCTTCCCTGCGCCGCTGAAAATCGTCACGGCTTTCCTGCAACTGGCTGCCAAGGGCGATACGCTGGGCAATTCGCTGTGGGCGCATTCCTGGGCGAGTCTTTACCGCGTGCTGGTCGGTTTCGGCCTGGCGGTTCTGTTCGGCGTGCCGCTTGGACTGCTGATGGGGCTGTACCGGCCGCTGTACGCATCGACCCGCGCCATCATCGAACCCTTTCGCTTCATTCCACCGATCGCATGGATTCCGCTGGCGATCATTTTCTTTTCCGGGCTAACGCGCTTTGCCTTCCTGATTTTCCTGGGCGCGTTTTTTCCGATCTATACGGCGACCCACGTCGGCGTCTCCCGGGTAGAACCGATCCACCGGAAAGTCTTCATGATCCATGGCGCCAGCAAGCTGCAGGTTTTGCTGCGGGTGGTGATACCGACTGTGTTGCCCGATATATTCGGCGGCATGCGGGTCGGCATGGGTGCCGCCTGGCTGACGATCGTCGCTGCCGAACTCACCGGCGGCACGCCGATCGGCCTGGGCCGGATGATGGTGGATTATTCGGAGCTCTTGAAAATCCCTGAAGTCATCGTCGGCATGCTTCTCATCGGTGCCATTGGATTTGCTTTGAACGAGACCTTGCTCCTTGTTGAAAAACGCTTGTTCCGGTGGCGGTGGCAAGTCACGCTGTAGCGCTGCGGCCGCTAAAAGCAATCTGTCACAAAAAAACAAGATCCGGATTTTTACAAGGAATCAGCGTATGGCAGCGTCACAAGCAATCAAGGTCAGTGTCAAGGAATCGCATCGGTTCGGCGACCTGCTGGTACACGATGGCATCGAATTCACGGTGCGGGAGAACGAGTTCCTGTGCATCTGCGGGCAGAGCGGCTGCGGCAAGAGTACGTTGCTCGATATTCTGGCCGGACTGATCAAGCCGACCGAGGGTCATGTGCTAATCGACGGCAAACCGGCTGATCCAAAAAAGCAAAACATTTCATTTGTTTTTCAGGAGCCATCGAATCTGCCCTGGTTGACCGTTTGGGAAAATATCGCGACCGGACTGAAGATTAAAAAATATCCGAAGGCAGAGATTCACCGGATCGTGGAAGACATCATCGACGTGGTAGGTCTGCGTGGGTTCGAACACTATTATCCGCATCAAATATCGGGCGGGATGAAGCAGCGGGTCGCCATTGCGCGTGCTTTCGCCACCGACGCCGACCTGATCCTGATGGATGAACCCTTCGTCAGCCTTGACCAGCATACCCGCGAAAAAATGCAGCAGGAAATTCTGGATATCTGGCAGCGGCGCAAACGCACCATCATCTTCGTCACCCATAACCTGGAAGAAGCCGTTTTCCTGGGGGACCGGGTCATCATCCTGTCGAACAAACCGGCGAAGGTCGAAGAAAACCTCGAGATTCCCCTGCCCAGGCCACGCGATGTATTGAGTCCGGAATTCAATGCCCTGCGCGTGCAATGCACCAAATCGATGAATCAAGTCAGAACCGGCACGGCCGGTCAGCAAGTCACTTCTGAAGCAGCGGTGATTCCAGTGGTTACACCAGCTTGAACAGTGCGGATGCGAGTCTTTCAAGTCCCGTTGGCCAGTCAAATTTCAGGAGTATCGACCATGCATGCAGTTCAAAACAAGTTTCCCGGTTCCGGTGGCGCGTCGTTTTTATTCCGGGCAGTCGTGACGATGGGATGTATCGCCGCCTTGTGCGCGCAGGCAGTACAGGCGCAGGACAAGCCGGCCGGCGCCAAGCCGCTGCAGGTGATCCGCTTGGCCGATCAGCCGTCCGCCGAAGTCAGCTACGCAGTGGTCTGGGTCGCGGAAGCCCTGGGTTATTTTGCTGAAGAAGGCATCAGGATCGAGCGTAAGACCTTCGCCAACGGGCCGGCCGGATTGCTGGAATTTGCCAATGGCACGGTGGACGCCGAAATGGCAGCGGTCGCGCCGTTCATGCAATTCGCGGCACGCGGCGGCGACTTCAAGATGCTGATTTCCCTGACCAAGGGAAATTCCGCGCTGGTCGGATTGAAGCAATACAAATCGTATGCCGATCTGAACGGAAAACGCGTCGGCGTACCGGGCCTCGGGACGACGCACGATGCGGTGCTGTCCTATGTCGAACAAAGCCAGGGCTTGAAGTTTCAGCGGGTGTTTGCCAAGGTCACCGACATTGCGATCATGATCGAAAAGGGCGAGGTCGATGCCTACATCGGTTGGGAGCCGGCTGCCGCTCTGGCCATTCAACAAAATCCGAAGCTGCACTACATTGCGCAGCTGCCACCGATCAAGAATGTCGAAAGCCTGGAAATGATCGTGCAGCCCAAGCTGGCGAAGGAAAAACCGGAACTCGTGTATGGATTCGTCCGGGCGATCAGGCGCGGCATCGAATATGTAAAGAATAATCCGAAAGAGAAAATTGCTCAGATCGTGGTCAACAAGATGGGCGACCCGACCGCCATGCCGGTGGTGATGAATGCGCTCAATTCCGTGATCCTGACCGATCCGCGGCTGGACATGCCATCGACCAGGATCCTGATGCAAACCATTGCAAAACAAGGAAAGATTCCTGAAGAACTGGTCAAGGATGTCGATGGCTGGATGGCGAAATACATCGATTATTCTTTCCTCGACCGGGCAGAAAAATCCCTGAACCTATCGAAATGAATCAACGGCGATCGGACTACCCGTCCGATCGAGGTGGCTGGGTAAGGCCGCGCTGCGTTGCCGCCCATTGCGCCGCACGCTGATTGCCAAATTGCTTTGAAGGAGCGCAGTTCATGTCGTTGCACCCTGTTTCATTCCATCCGGCCGGTGGCGCTGCTGCCCAGACCGGTTCGGCCTCGACCGCAGGCACCTGGCCGGTGGCCGCCGTCGTGGCGTTGTTCGACCTGCCGTTCAACGACTTGCTGTTCCGGGCGCAGCAAGTGCACCGCCAGCACTTCGATCCGACCGAAGTCGAGCTCGCCACGCTGTTGTCGATCAAGACCGGCGGTTGTCCGGAAGATTGCGGCTATTGCCCGCAGGCGGCGCGCTACGACACCGGCGTGACCGCGCAAAAAATCCTGCCCCTGGCGACCGTGCTCGATGCCGCACGCCAGGCCAAGGCCGCCGGCGCCACCCGTTTCTGCATGGGCGCGGCCTGGCGCGAGCCAAAGGACCGCGATCTGCTGCAGGTCGAGCAGATGGTGCGCGAGGTAAAAGCGCTCGGTCTGGAAACCTGTGCAACATTGGGCATGCTCGGCGTCGGCCAGGCAGAAAAACTCAAGCATGCCGGGCTGGATTACTACAACCACAATCTCGATACGGCGCCTGAGTTCTACAGCAACGTGATCACCACGCGTGATTACCAGAACCGGCTCGACACGCTGGGCCGGGTACGCGGCGCCGGCATCAAGGTCTGTTGCGGCGGCATCGTCGGCATGGGAGAGTCGCGCTTGCAACGCGCCGGGCTGATTGCGCAACTGGCCAACATGGATCCGTATCCGGAATCGGTGCCGGTCAATCACCTGGTGCAGGTCGAGGGCACCCCGCTGTACGGCATCGACGCGCTCGATCCGCTGGAATTCGTGCGCACCATCGCCGTGGCGCGCATCACGATGCCGACTGCGCGCGTGCGATTGTCGGCAGGCCGGCGGCAAATGGGGGAGTCGGTCCAGGCCCTGTGTTTTCTGGCCGGTGCGAATTCTATTTTTTACGGTGACAAGCTGCTCACCACGGGTAACCCGGATGTGGCAGAAGATCAGGCATTGCTCGTCAAGCTGGGCCTGCATGCGCGAAACGTCAGCGTCGATGCGCATTGCGAGCCTGCGCAATAAAACGCGGTGGAGCAACCGGGCGGTGTAGCGAGTGGCGTCACGCGCGCTGCACCCGGATACCGGCCACCGCCGGCGCGTCAGCGGGTCTTTTCCAGATCCCTGAGCACGACGCTGAGCTGATACACGTCCGGTCGCAGAAAGTGGGTCGTCATTTCAACCGGCTGTCCGCTCTCGTCTCGGGTGATGCGGTCGAGGACCAGCAGGAACGAGCTCGGCGAAATTTTGAGGGATGCACAGATTTCCAGCGTCGGTTGACGGCAACTGACCAGGAATTCTGCGCGGGCGAGTTTGAGCTTCAGTTTTTTCTGCAATATGTCATACAACGGGCTGGCCTCGGCGTCGGCGCGCGTGATCCTGCGGCCGATCTGCATCGGCACGGTGATGCGGGTGACGGCGTGCGGTGCGCCACGCGAGACATACAGCCTGTGATAGGTCAGCACCGGGCGCTGCCAGGCATCGAGTTCACCCGGCAGATCCGGATGGTCATCCCACTGAAAACTGATGATCGCCGTATTGATGTCTTCGCCCGCCTGGCGGAAGGTTTCGAAAAACGATGCCAGCCGATCGATGGAATGAACAATCCGGGGCATCGGCCGCACGACGAACGTGCCCTTGCCCTGCTGCCGGACCAGCAATCCTTCATCGACAAGCCGCTGCACCGATTTGCGAATCGTACTGCGGCTCACACCGTAAATCTCCATCATCGCTTCTTCGGTCGGCAACTGGGCCCCGGCCGATAGGGACGAAGCCGTTCCGACCCGCAAACGATCCGCGATCTGTTCGTACAGGGGCCGCGCGCTTTCGCGCTCCAGGCTGTCGGCGACCGGCGCTGGGATTTCCTCGGCTGCTACGAGGGTTTTTTTCTGGGTTTTCATGGCTTTGCCTGTTCTCCCCTAAAAATAGTCTTGGGCAATTCAAAACGTATGCTAAGGTATGCATACATCAGCAGTCAAATAGTTTTGAACTCGCTGGATTCATCCAATAATCGATGACAACCCCAAGGTTGTCACAAATCATCAAAGGAGACGATGTGCATAGCAGCGCCCAACCCTCGATTGTTCCCGACATGCCTGCCGTGCCGACGCTCCTGGAACCAAAAAGACGGGAGATGCCGGCCGTCGTCATCTCGATCCTGTCGGTAGTGGCGCTGGTTCTGCTGTGGATCGCCATCAGTACCTCCGGTTGGCTCACGCCCGGTTATTTGCCGACGCCGGCAGAAATGGGCGCCGAGCTCAAGCTGCTCTTCGTCAGCGGATACAAGGGAATTTCGATCTGGCAGCACATCGGCATCAGCCTGTTCCGCACGCTGATGGGGTTCGTGCTCGGCATCGCCGTCGGCATACCGCTCGGCTTGATCACCGGGTACACCCGCATCGGCAGCGCGATGGTGTCGCCGATCATGGCCTTCATCCGGCCGATTCCGCCGATCGCCTTCATTCCCATGGTGGTGCTGTATTTCGGCCTGGGCGAAGTGGGAAAGGTCGTGCTGATTTTCTGGACCGCGTTCAACTACGTGCACGTCAATGCCCATGCTGGCGCAGCCAATGTGCCGATCGCGTATCTACGTGCGGCGCAGTCGATCGGCCTGACCCGCTCGCAGACATTTTTTCGGGTCGTCCTGCCGTCGGCGATTCCGCACATTTTCACCGGCCTGAAGGTGGCCATGGCTTTGAGCTGGGCAGTGGTGGTTGCCGCCGAACTAACCGGCGCGCAGTCCGGACTCGGCTTCATGATTTCCGACGCCGCCCAGACCTTTCGCATACCGATCGTGTTCATCGGGATCGGCCTGATCGGCGCCATCGGCCTGTTACTCAACGTGGCGCTGAATGTGGCGGAAACCTCGCTGGTTCACTGGAAGGGGCGCTAGGTAATTCTACCCGCCTGCGTTGTAGCGCGGCACATCCGACAACCTAAGGAATACCTGTGAACAATCGATTCGACAGCAAAGTAGTGGTCATTACTGGCGGTGGTGGCGGCATGGGCGTTGAACTGTGCGCGGCATTTGCCAGGGAGGGGGCGCGCGTGGTGTTGATCGATGCCTTCGAACAAAGCGTGCAGAACGGCGTGGCCGCACTGAAGGAGCGTGGACACGAGGTCGGCGCCGTGGTACTCGACGTGGCCGACGAAACCAAGGTCGCAGCTGCATTCGATCGGATCGTCGCCGACGAAGGCAGCATCGATGTGCTGGTGTCGGCGGCCGGCATCCGTCCGGTCGGCAATGCACTTGAACAGCCGCTGGACCAATGGGAAGCCTGCATGCGGGTCAATGTGACAGGGGTGTTCGTTTGCGCGCGCAACGCCGCGCGCCACATGCTCAAGAACGGCTCGGGCGCCATCATCAACATCGCATCGGTCAATGGCGTGCGTGCCGTAACCGGCATGTCGGCCTACAACGCGTCCAAGGCGGCCGTGATTTCATTGACACAGACCCTGGCAGCGGAATTTGCGCCGTACGGAATCCGGGTCAATGCGATTCTGCCGGCCCAGGTAGAAACCCCGATGATTGCCGAGCAGGTCGGCCAGGAGCGCAAGCGCCGCGAGGAACGCATTCCACTGGGGCGCTATGGCAAACCGCATGAAATCGCCGATGCCGTGTGCTTCCTGGCTTCCGACGATGCATCGTTCATCACCGGTCATCCGCTTGCCGTCGATGGCGGTTATCTCGGCTTCGGTTTCCGGCCCGCAGTCGTACCTCAATAATCGAAGGCCGACGTAGTCGGCAAATAACAGTCAGTCAATGACGGCATACAGGAGAACGCAATGAATCTGACGCTGGAAGAGCAGGAAATGTTCGATGGCAAGCGCGGCGAGGCAGTACGCGAAGCGATCGCCTACCAGCTTGAAGTGGGTAAATTCTGGGGCGCGGAGCGCTTCGTGCCGATCACCAATGCGCACATGATGGGCGACATTGAAGTCATGGGCGACGCCGGACTGAACTATCTCAAGCGCGCCTGCGAACAAGAGACGCGCTGCAGCGTGCCGATCACGACCAATGCACGCTGCATGGATTTCGCCCATGTCGACAAGCTGGGCCAGGATAGCGGTGAAGCTGAAAAGGAGCATCAGATCATCCATTTCATGCGCAAGATGAATGTCGTCACCACCGATACCTGCATCAATTATCAGACCGTGTATCAACCGCATCTGGGCGAGCATGTCGCGTGGGGCGATACCGGGACCGTAATTTATGCCAACTCGGTATTCGGGGCGCGCACCAATTTCGAAGGCGGACCGGCGGCGCTGGCTGCCGCCGTCACGGGCCGTACGCCGGAATACGGTTTTCACCTTGATCAGCATCGCAAGGGCACCATCAAGGTGCGGCTGGAAGCGCGTCTGGACGATCTGGCCGACTGGGGCGCGATCGGCAAGATCATCGGCGAAAAAAATCAAAACTACTATGCCGTGCCAGTCTTCCACGGCATGCAGCGCGCGCCGGTGGCCGATGAACTCAAACACCTTGGCTGCGCCCTGGCCAGTTACGGCTCGATGGCGATGTTCCACATGGTCGGCGTGACGCCGGAAGCGCCGACGCTGGAAGCCGCATTCGGTGGCACGGTGCCCGCCGATGAAATCGTCATCACCGATGCCGACCTGCAGAAAGTCTATGCCGGCTACAACCTGCAGGACCGCAATGCCAATCTGGTGGTGTTTTCAGGGCCGCAGCTGTCGCTGTTCGAAATGAAGGATCTGTCGGAACGCTTCGCCGGGCGCAAGGTGCATGCAGGAACCCAGGTGTTCGTCACCACCGCAGCATCGGTCAAGGCCACGGCGAGCGAGCTTGGTTATCTGGCAAAGCTGGAAGAGGCGGGCGTGACCGTGCTGGAAGGCGTTTGCTTCTATATTTTGCAAAACCTGTCCGGCATGCGTGTGGCCAACGGCTGGACCAACATGGTTTCCAACTCCGCCAAGATCGTCAACATCATTGGCGCTCATCGTTTCAATACCATCCTGCGCCCGACTCAGGCCTGCGTTGATATTGCCTGTACCGGCGAACTGACCTGAGGATGCATTCATGAACGACATACTTGACACGCTTGCAGTGACCCGCGCTTTCGGGCCGATCGTCGAAGGCGAGGCGGTTGTGTCCGAAGAAGGTTTTTCGCCACGTTACGACCTCGACCGCTGGACCGGCGTGATCACCAAGCCGGGACACAAGCTCGAAGGCGTCAACATCCGCGACAAGATCTGCTTTTTTCCGACGGCCAAGGGCGGCATCGCAGCTGGCTGGGCCTTCTATGACATCAAGAACAAGAAGATTGCGCCGCGGGCGTTGATCTTCGGCGTCACCAATCCCGTTATGGTGCAAGGCGCCGTGTTTGCCGACATCACGATTACGGAAGGGTGGTCGCGCCATCCGGCCGAGGTGATCCGCAATGGCGACTGGGTGCGGGTCGATCCGACACGAAAGTTAATCGAAGTGCTGCGCCGAGCCAACGGCTGAGCGTTGAAATGATCACCAAGGAGACACAAATGTTGTGGACAAAACGATGGATGGCGTTGGCGGCGATGGCGTTGATGAGTTGCGCTGGTGTTTGGAATACGGCGCAGGCGCAGACGCTGCTGAAGTTTAATTACGGCGCACCGGCGGCCGATTACTACGTACTGTATGTCGCCAGCGATCAGGGCCTGTTCAAGAAATACGGCCTGGAACCGAAATTCTACTGGTTCGCTTCGGGCGCGCCGTTGCTGGCCGGCCTGAAGAGCGAGAGCATCGATATTTTTTCGACCGGTCTGGCATCGGCGTTCGCACTCGGCCAGAACATTCCGATCAAGCTCCTGTTCTGGGAAATGGATGATGCTGCAGGTGAAGGTCTGATCGTCAGCGCAAAATCCGGCATCAAGAGCTACAAGGATCTGCAGAAAGCCAAGGCCATCGGGGCGCCATCGGGCACCTGCGCGCAGGTTGCCCTGGGCCTGATTGCGCGCAAGCTCAACCTCAAGATGACCGATTTCAACGTGATCAACATCGCACCGCCCCTATTCGCCAATGCCTTTGCCAGTGACTCGATCGATGCGGCAATCGGTTGGGCGCCATACGCCCAGGCCCTGGAAGAGAAGGGCCACAAGATTGTCAATTACGACGCCGACTACGGCATCGACAACGGTATTTGCCCGGTGATGACCGGCGGGCGCACCAAGTACCTGCAGCAGAATCCCGATATCGCCCGCAAGCTGGTCCAGATCAACGCCGAAGCGCTGGAGCTGATCGAAAAAAATCCGCAATTGGCAACCGATGCGCTGGTCAAATATCTGTCGATCAGCCCGGCAGTGGCCAAGGCGACTTACGACCGTCTTTGCTGCGCCCGCCGGCCGACGCTGGAACAGCAGCTTGACCCCAACTCGCCGTATTCGATTACATCCAAGGATGGCGGCCTCGTCAAAAAGCTGCAGATCGCCACCCAGGTGCTGGCGGAGGCAGGCAGCATTCCCGCACCGCTGACGGCCGAGGTAATCGCTGGCGCAATCGACTCGAGTGCAGTGAAACTCTACGTCGCAAGCAAGAAAAAATAAGACGCGTGGCCGTCTGACCGATCCGGCAATTCGATGTCCGTCCAGCAGGACGTGCATCGGCCGGACCACGCCTTCACTCGTTGTTCCCCGAGGATCCCGATCACCATGACTCGCCCCGCACGCAATCTGCTCGTCATCATGTCCGACGAACACAGCCCGAAAGCCCTGGGCTGCTACGGTCACCCATTCGTCGAAACGCCGAATCTGGACCGGTTGGCCGCGCGTGGCACGCGCTTCGACTCGGCCTATTGCGCCAGCCCGGTCTGTATTCCTTCCCGCGCTTCGTTCGCAGTCGGAAAATACATTCATCAGATCGGGTACTGGGATAATGCCGACGCG
>JAYUWF010000352.1:0-3447 GCA_043753685.1 Herminiimonas sp. | reverse complement strand
GGTTGCAAGATGCAGACTTCTTCCTGGAGTGGCTGACCGCTCGTGAGCACCTGCACGTAGCGGTCGAACAGCGCCGTCACCGGGTGCGACGGCAGGCTCGAGCGCAACGGCTTTTGATGCATTGCCGACAGCGGCATGCCGATCATTTCTTCGGCATTGGCGTTCAGGTAGCGGACCGTGAAATCGCTGATCCGGCCGCTGCCGTCGCGCTCGGCCTGGAAGATGAAAAATGCATCCAGGCCGCTGTTGGTCGCGGCGCGCAATTCCTCGGCGCCGGTCTGATAACGGGCCTCGGCGAACAAGCGTTCACGCATCAGGTTGTTGAAACTCAGCGCCAGCGCGCCGATCTCATCGTCGCGGTAGGGTTGCGGCACCAGCGCCAGGGTCGGCTGCTCGGCAATCGCCAGCACCCGCGACTGCAGCTGCTGCAGCGGTTGCAACTGGCGGCGCACGAACAGCCACGCCACCGGCCCGAACACTGCGATGATCGCCAGCGCCGTCAGCAGCACATTGCGCTGCAGATCGGAGACGACCGAAAATGCTTCTGCCTCCGGATAGAAAGCCACCAGGACCCAGGGCGCAGCCGAGAGTCGTTTGAATGAGTACAGGCCGCGCGTGCCGAAGCGGTCGGTATCTTCGAGGGTGCCTTCGAAACCGGCGAGGGCTTTTTTCTCCGCCGCCGACAGCGCCGCCACGGCGCGTGTCAGGACGCGCGCATTGTCGCGATCGGCCACCACCGTGCCGTCGGTGCTCATGATGGAGAAATAACCGGTCTTGCCGACCCGGGTCTGTCCCACTTGTGCAATGAAATTGTCGTTCTGCAGGCTTAGCGCGCCGGTCAGCACTATCGTCACGGCGCCGCCGGCATCGAGTATCGGCGCCGTCAGCACCACCAGCGGCTTCTTGGTGAACAGGCTTGGCATCGGCGCGCTGAGAGTGGGCTTGGCGGTGCGCACGGTCTGCTCGAAATAGTCGCGGCCGTTCATGGTCGCCGTACCCCGGCTGCCGGGCGAATTGAAGTTGGCCAAAGTTTCTCCCGCTCGGGAAAACACCGCCAGGTTGTCGAACAGGGTGCGCACTCCGGCATGCTGACCGAGTGTGCGCTGGAGCGATTCGGAGCCCGCCGCTGAATCGACGCTCGCCAGATCCTTGGCCAGGGCTTGCAGGCTCTGGCTGCGCAGCGTTATTTTTTGATCGATCTCGCGTGCCGTCGTCGCCAGCAAGATCGTTTGCTGTTCTTCGATCAAATGCCTGATTCCCTGCTTCATCATCGCAAACGACACCAATGCCACCAGCAGCGCCACCAGGGCGAGCAGGATCACCACGGCGATCGTGATGCGGGCCTTGAGGCTGGGATTTTTCAGCAAAGTATGGGGTCGTTATCGAGTGGCGGGCCGGCCGAAACTGCATGCCTCGACTTTGAAGTCGGTAACGGAGAAGATTACTTCAAGCAACTTCGTTTGTACACCGCGTCCTGCTGCCCAGCCTTCCACCGCGTTGCATAATGACAAACTTTGAAGCTGCGGGAAGACGGCGCCGATTCGCCGGCGGCGCGCGCGGGCCGCGGTCTCCTGCCCTGCCGTCAGCCGTGCCGTCTCTGGCTCAGCAATAAGGCGCTGCGATGCCTTCCGCGGCAAAGGCGCGTTGCACTGCTGGCCGGTCTGCGAGCCGGGCGAGGTAAGCGCCGAGTGCTGGGCGGCTGCGCGCGGGCCGTGCCATCATCCGGGTCCAGCGCGCCAGCATGAAGAGATACGGGTCGACCGCGCTGTACTCCTGGCCCAGCAGAAAGGGCGCACCTTGTTCCGCCAGCGCTTCCTCGATGTGATCGAACATCAGCGCGATCCGCTCTTCGGCACGCCCCTTCAGGCGCCCGGCTTCGTCCGGGTCGTCGCAAAGTTTTTCCGGATAAAAATACAACAACATCTCGGCCTGCACCGTGTTGGTCAGATACATCAGCCATTTGTAGAAGTGGGCGCGTGCGTGCGTGCCGATCGCCGGCGCCAGCCGCGCCTGGGGATGGGTATCGACCAGGTGCAGGCAGATGGCGGCGGTCTCGAACAGCACCAGATCGCCTTCGACCAGGGTCGGCAAGCGTCCGTGCGGATTGAGCTTCAGATAGGCCGCACTCTTGTGCGCCGCTACATTCCGGTCAACCAGGATCAAGCGATGCGGCACGCCCATTTCCTCGAGCAGGATATGTGGCGCCAGGTTGGCATTACCAGGAAAATAATAGAGTTCGAGCATGGCGGTGGTGCCTCGGAAGAGAAGTGAAATCGGATCGACGGCATTGGCATCGGCATGGGCCGCACCCGGCGTGCAGCGCACCGCTTCGTCGTGTTCAGGCCGCCGACTGCAAATACAGTTGCTCCACCTTTTGCCGCGCCCAGGGTGTCTTGCGCAGGAATCTCAGGCTCGACTTGATGCTGGGGTCGGTGGTGAAGCAGCGGATAGCGATCCGCCGGCCCAGCTCTTCCCAGCCGTGGCGCGCCACCAGGGCTTCCATCACGCCTTCCAGGGTTATCCCGTGCAGGCTGGCGGCAGGCGCGGGGCCGGGCGATCTGGCTGATGCAGTCATTTTTTGCAGGGCGAGCCAGGGCGCGCCGCCGGTGGTAGTGTCAAACCGGATTATAAGCTTCGCGGCAGGCAGCGCGCGCCGTCCCAGCCCACCGATGCGCCGCTTCAACCCGTCAAAACCGCGCTTTGTCGCATTCTGCACTGAGCCATGACCGGCTCTGTATATAGTCCGATCATCCAGTCCGACCATCGACTCGCCTACCGCAAACCTGAATGCTCATGAAAATCCTGCCCGCCTCACCATCCCACCTGTTGCGCCACGCGCTGCTGATCGCCGTCGCGCTGTTGATCGGCTGGTCGCTGCCGCCGTGGGCTGCAGCGACGGCGGACGAGGGCTTGCCTGGCAAGTTGCTTCCCGCCAGCGAAACGCGCAGCCTGCTGCGCACCATCGACACCATCGAAATGAATGGCCCGGTCGATCTGGTCGTGCGTCAATCAGCCGTACCGACCCTGGTCGTGAAGTCCGAACAGCGACTGCTCGAGCAGATCCGCACGCACCAGGAAGGCCGCACGCTGAGCATCAGCGTCACCGGACCGACGCCGGCCTCCTACCGGCCGATGCGCGTCGAAGTAGGATTACCGACATTGCAGTATCTGCGCCTGGCAGGCACGGGCGACACGCAAGTGAGCGGATTGAGCGGCGAGCGGCTCAAGCTCGAGCAGAGCGGCCGCGGCGACACCGTGATCCGGGCGACCTATGAAAATGTCGAAGCCAGCCTGTCCGGCGCCGGTGACTTCACGCTCCAATCGGGCCCGGCCAACAGCATTTCACTGTCGATTTCGGGACGCGGCGATGCCCGCATCGACGGACGTGCGAAGACATTCACCGCAAGTCTGCGCGGCTCCGGCGACCTGAATGCGCGCGCACTGGCA
>JAYUWF010000351.1:0-3448 GCA_043753685.1 Herminiimonas sp. | reverse complement strand
CCTCGCGCTGGCGCGCATTCATGCGGGCAAAATCGGACTTGAACATCAGGATCTCGCCACGAATATCGATTACCGCAGGCGGATGCTCCGTATGCAGGCGCAGCGGTATCGCCTGCACGGTGCGAATATTGGCCGTGACGTTCTCGCCGGTGGTGCCGTCGCCGCGGGTGGCGGCTTCCACCAGCAAGCCGTTTTCGTAGCGCAGGTTGATGGCCAGGCCGTCGAACTTGAGTTCGACGGCGTATTCGATACCACCGACGCCGGACTCCCCCATCGCTGCCTGCATCGCCGCCTGCAGGCCCTCGCTGACCCGGCGATCGAAGGCGACGATATACGCATCGGCAAAGCCATTGCCAAGTGAAAGCATTGGCACGCTGTGGCGCACCGGCGCGAACTGGCCGGCCGGCGGCGCGCCCACCCTGCGGGTCGGCGAATCGTCGGTCAGCAGGCTCGGATCGGCTTCTTCAAGCTGCTGCAGCTCCAGGAACAGCCGGTCGTACTCCGCGTCGGGAATCGTGGGGTTGTCGAGCACATAGTAGGCATGTGCGTGCCGGCTCAGCGTGGCGCGCAACCATGCGGCACGCGCGGCCGACACTGCTGGATCGAGCCTGCCCGGCACGGCGGTGTCGGGCGCTGCGTTGCCGGAGGGCGCCGCCGGTCCGGACGATGTAGACACTACCTTGGCTGCGCTTGCCGGCGCGGATTTGTCTGCCGCCATACGCTGCCTCAGCTAAACAGGCGCAACGCCCGGGTCGACCCCGCTGGAATGTCGGCCGCCTGCATTTCTTCGTAAAAGGCTGCCACCTGCGCACCGATTTCACCGAGCGCGGTTTCCGCCAGCGGCTGGTCACCGTCGTCGACCACGGTGCCATCCAGGCGATGCGCCAGCGAACGGGCGCAGGCCGTCATGGCGCCGAAACCGTCGCGGTCAGGCGCCACGCACGGCACATCCAGCAATAGCGTCAGCCGGGTGGTACTTTCGGCTGCCAGCGTGACATTGGTCGACAGCGTAAACAGGTTGCCGCCCTCGCCGTCGGACATCACCAGACGTCCATCCGGACGCACATCGAAGCCCTGCCGTTCCAGCGCCGCGAGCAGCGTGCTGATCGGCCAGGCCGGGCCGTTGGATTGCACGTTGACGCTCAACTGCGCATCGTACTGGGTCACGAACTGATGCAACGCCCGCGACGATTGCATCACCGACGTCATGTTCGGCACCTCCGGTTCGGCGTCGAGTTCGTCGGCCACGGTCCGCAAGCGCATCACCAGTTCCGAAAACTCGATTTCGTTCAAGGGCGTGCTGCGGTTGGCCAACTGCACGCCAGCCAGCAACGCCGAATACGTGCCGCCATGGACAATCGCCTCCCAATCGCCGTCGACTCGCTGGCCGACGAAATTGACCGGCTTGTTGCCGACATGGCGCAGGGTCTGGAGCAGCCCGATGATTTTTTCGCCGCGCAGATTGCTGCCCAGCGCCAGCGGTATGACGCAATCGACCAGCGGATCGACCGGCAGTTCCTTTTGCGGCACGGCGACAGGCTTGACCGTTGGAGCGGCGCTGGCCGCTGCAGCGCTGTCGACCGGATCCTGATCGCTGCGCGCTGGGTCGGCCCGAACCTGCGGCTGCGGCGGTGGCAGTGACGGATCGCCGTCGGCATCCAGGGTCGGCTCGAAGCGCTGCCCGTCGCCAGCGGTGGGCTCGGCATGCGGCGACATGAGCACATCGTCGTGGGTCGAGGAAAATGCGCGCTCGACGGTTTTCTTGGCCTTGTGTTCCTGCCACTTGTTGTAGGAAATGACAGCCACCACGATGGTGCCGCCGATGAGCATCAGGCTGGTCTGCAGGTCGGTCATGGCTGGCGCGGCCGCTCGGCTGCCGGTGCGTCACCCTCAGGCGGGGCGACATCGGTACAACTCCGGACAAATAAATAACTCATTGGACTCTTAGGGCTGAATGCTGCATCCGAAAAAAAGGCCGCGAGCAAACGGTCTGGTCGCTGGCAGCCGGATCACACCCTGGCGCCTCGCTGACGGCACTGCCCGGCGGTCCGGGCAGGCATGGTGCAGGCTCGCGAGCAGAGTACGTGGTGAGAAGCAAAATTGTCAAGCCGTCAGCCCACACGGAAAAACCTGGCGCACGCCGGCGCTGCGCCCGGCGCCAGGATAGCCGTCGGTGTCGCCAACGGGGCCGCCATGCGCGCATGCGGTCATGCGGCTTCCGCCTGATCCGCGAAGCTGGCAGCCGATGCCATGTCGACGGCCACGATCCGCGAGACGCCCTGCTCCTGCATCGTCACGCCGATCAGCTGCTGCGCCATTTCCATCGCAATCTTGTTATGCGAAATGAACAGGAACTGGGTGTGCGCCGACATCCGCTTGACCATGTTGCAGAAGCGTTCGGTATTGGCATCGTCGAGAGGCGCGTCGACCTCGTCGAGCAGGCAAAACGGCGCGGGATTGAGCTGGAACATCGAGAACACCAGGGCGGTCGCAGTCAGCGCTTTTTCGCCACCGGAGAGCAAGTGGATGGTCGCGTTCTTCTTGCCCGGCGGTTGCGCCATCACCTGCACGCCGGAGTCGAGGATTTCGTCGCCGGTCATCATCAGCTTGGCATTGCCGCCGCCGAAGAGGATCGGGAACAGCTCGCCGAAATGCTGGTTGACCTTGTCGAAGGTATCCTGCAACAGGTCGCGCGTCTCGCGGTCGATCTTGTGGATCGCATCCTGCAGCGTGTTGATGGCTTCGGTCAGATCCGCAGTTTGCGCATCGAGGAAGTTCTTGCGCTCCGAAGCCTGTGCCAGTTCATCCAGCGCCGCCAGGTTGACCGCGCCCAGCGCTGCGATCGCATTGGTCAGGCGCGTGACTTCGCCCTGCAGATAGGATGGACGCAGATCGGCGCCAAGTTTTTCGGCCAGGGCGGCTTCATCGGCCTCGGCTTCGGCCAGGTGCTGCGCAAACTGTTCCTGGTTCAGGCGCGCTGCCTGTTCCTTCAACTGCAATTCCATGATGCGGTCGCGCTGCGGTTGCAGGCTGCGTTCGGCCTGCATGCGCGCTTCGTCATGCTGGCGCAGTTTCTGCGTCAATTGATCGAGTTCATGGCGCGCGTCGGCCAGGGCGCGTTCCTGTTCGCTGCGGCGGTCGAGCAGGCTCTGCAGGCCGGCCTGCGCTGCCTGGTCGTCCAGCGACTCCAGTTCCAGGCTGCCCTGCTGCAGATTGGCAAAGAGTTGCGCCGCCTGTTCCTGCGCGGTCGCGATGCTGCGCTTGAGTTCGTCGATCTTGCTGCGATGGGATTTTTCGGCGAAGGCAGCTTCCTGCGCGGCGCGTTCGAGTTCGCGCACCCGCAGCCGGGCGTCGTTCAGGCGCTGTTCCTTTTCCAGATAATCGGTCTGCCCGGTTTCATGATTCTCCTGCAGTTCGCCCAGCGCCATGTCGAGCTCTTCGAAGCGCG
>JAYUWF010000350.1:0-3449 GCA_043753685.1 Herminiimonas sp. | reverse complement strand
TGGCAGCGCTATCCTGGGCAGCCTGCTTGCTGTCGGATTTGACGCGGCCGCGGCCGGCCAGCGTATCGCGCAGGAACGCCGGCGGCGCGAGCAGTTGCACCGGCCGTTCGTTCTGGCTGGCCACCGTAAAATATTGATTGGCGCCGAAGACCGACTCGCCGGTCAGGTTGGTGACGCTGATACGGCCATCGGTGACCGTGCCGTAGGTGCCGTCGGGCGCCAGCTTGCCGTCGGCATCGGTGCAGCTCTGGGCACACACGACGAGCGCGTAATTGGTGCCGCGAATGCCCATGACGGCCGTCGGTGTCGTGAAGGTGTAATTCTCGGGTCGGGACTTGCCGATCAGGCCGCTGACGGTGCGCATGCCGCCTTTGAGCATTTCATAAAAACTGCGCTGCGTTTCGATGGGCTGATCCTTGAATGCGTAATCGGCAATCCGGATCGATGTGTCCGGGCGCATGGCAATGATCGACTGATCGGTCATCATCACCTGCGCATTCGACTGCGCGCCGGTGGCCAGCGTGTCGCCCGGACGCACCAGGGTGCCGGACCGGGCGGCGATCCGTTCGGCGCCGCGCGAAATGTTGAGTTCGCCAGCCACGACCAGCACACGGCCCGCGATTTCCTGCGCCGCTGTCAGACCGGCGGCCAGTGCAGTGACGACAAAAACGGTAATGGAAAGCAGTCTCATGTCGCTCACCCTTATTTGAATTCGTAGCGGATCTTCAACGCGATCGTCTCGCGCGGAAATTCATAGAGCGCAAGGTTCGACCGGTTACGAGCGGCATTCGCTTGCAGGCGCAATGACACCGCACGCGAATACAGGTACGTCAGGTTTGCATCGAGCACCTGGTAGGTATCGCGCCGTGCCGTGCCGAGGAAGGCATCGGCAGCCTGGTAATCGGTACGCTGCAAGTTGTAGCTGAGCGCGACGCCAAGCTTTGCAGCAGGTGTGAAGCCGAGGCCGACCCTGGCACCGATGACATGGCTGGAAAGGTCGTCGCGACTGCGGTCGAGCGTGCGTTCGCGGCCGGCATTGACACCGATCGACAGCAGCGGTTGCCAGGCATACGGCAACAGCAGCCTGTAACCCGCCGTGATCCCCGTGGCAGCAGCATCCTTTGCTTGGTACACACTGGTGTAGCGCAGCGCGCCATACTGCACGCCCAGGCTGAACGATTGCATTTCATCGAGCTGACGCTGGTACTCCCCCGATACGCCCTTGTAACTACGGAACTTGTCGTTACCGCTGCCGGTCGTGATCAGGTTGCTGTCGAGGCCGATCCGGTACAGATTGCGCTCGCGCAGAACCGAGACCCCACCCGACACTCCGTAATTGCCCTGGCTGAGCGCCTTGGAATCGAACACCCGCTTGAATTCGAACTGTCCGCTGCCAACCAGTGAAACGCCGGGCGCGATCGGTTTGCTGACAAAGCCGCCGGCATCGAGCAACATGAAATTGGCACGCGTCTTGGTGCCGCTCGGGCCGATCACGATATTGCCGAGATTGGGTAGCGATACGCTGGAATTGGCCACGCCGGCGTTGGCATTGGTATCGATACCGAGTCCGGTTTCCAGGAAAAATGCAGCCGTGGTCTGGTACCGGGTTTCGCGCAAGCGGATCTGGTCGAGATAGCGGTCGATCGCTGCCTCGATCTCGGCACCGGGACCGGCCTGGCGCAGGGCGACGAATTCCTCACGCGCTCGGGCATCCTCGCCCAGTGCGAAGTAGCCGCGCGCCAATTGCAGGCGCGCCGACTGGTTGTCGGGATAGGTCAGTGCGTAGCGTTCGAGCGCCAGTACCCCCTGGCCTGCATGTCCGGCGTCGATGGAGGCGATACCGAAATAGAAGTCGAAATCCGGATCACCCAGCGCATCCGGGCTGCGGATGCCCAGGGCGTAGGCATCGGCTGCCTTGCCCTGATCGAGCAAGATGCGGATATCGTCGGCGGTCGAGGCAATTGCGGAATGGGCGCACAGCAGCAGGACGCTGGTGGCCAGGGCATGTCGATACACGTGTTCCCCTTAATTATGTGTAATGGGTACCGTGAAGGCGGAGCCCATCCAGTTTTTTTTACGGGTGAAGCAGGACGACGGGAATTCTGTTGCTGTGTTTGAGACTATAGCAACAATGTCACATAAGTAATTATATATTTTGGGGACTCGAGAAATGGTCGTTGCCCGAACCGCCCGGCGCGGGCGGCGCAGGTCGCTTCAGTCGACGAACAATACGTCGTCCTTGCCCTGCGGTGGTAGCTTGATCGCGATCGCCTTGACGGGGCCGCTGGTGACGATGGTGCCACCATGCGCGACACCCTTCGGTACGATGATCAGCGTGCCGGGCTTAAATTCCTTGCGCTCGCCGCCCAGCCACATGGTGCCAGTGCCTTCGACGATGTACTGAATTTCATCGGTCTTCGGATGAATGTGCTTGGCCACATTGCCGGCCTGCAGCGCAATCGTGCCGCTATCGGTCGCGACCATCGTGCGGCTGTTCATTTCCTTGTTCGGCGTGGTCGGCAGGTCGCCCTGCTTCAGGGCTGCCAGGTCGATCGTTGTCGCCGTCAGCGGCACGGCCTGCGCATGTGCATCCGACAGAGCATGCCGCGCCAGTGGCGAGACGACCAGACCAATCATGAAAGCGCTGGCGATTGCCAATGTGAACCCGGTTTTTTCGAATCGCATTTCGTGTCTCCCTTTTTTATGGTTGGCGCCGCTGCGGCAGGATTGCAGTAGAGCGCGCCTTGGATGCAGCCATCACTTCTGCACGTTCCTTCCACATCATGTCACATTCGAATGTGGCGCCGGCAGCGCTTGCCGGGACAGAGAGATTCATCGGTGCACGGCCTGGAATAAGGGAAAGGACGAGGGAAACGACTCCACAGTTCCACGGTTCACATGGTGTACAGAATCCCGAGGATCCAAGGATCAAGGCGCACACACAAATTTGAAAATAAAAACGCGGCGAACTCGTTAGTCTTTGAATTCGCAAAAAGTTATGTTTTTGCACACATACTGCCTTGCAACGAGTCAGTGGAATGCGATGTAACGCCAGCATCGTTCCTCAGTAAAAGCCGCACTGCGCCGTCGGCACTTCCCGCTCGCCTGACAAGCAGCGCCAGACGCGGCGATACCGAGCTTTGAACGCAGTGCGATTGCAACACAGTAATTCGATACGCCTCACTCACGCGATTCAACCTTTCAGGATCAATCATGATGTCATTTGCAAACCTGCCGCGCCGTCTCTGCGTTGTTTCAATCGTATGTCTGGCCGCATGCGGCGGCACCACTCTGACGATCGGTGCATTCGCTCCGATTACGAAGACCGAAGGCGATCCGCCCTTCGCGCTGGTGGCGCCGACCTCGCGCAGCCCGGTGCCGTTCACCTTCACCAGCAGCGATGCAACGGTCGCCACCATCGCTGGCAATGTCGTGACGATCCTGCGTGC
>JAYUWF010000349.1:0-10435 GCA_043753685.1 Herminiimonas sp. | reverse complement strand
GCCCGGCTGCTGGCGGAGCGTTCCACCTGGGCTTTGCCGGCGCGATTCCGGCATGCGAACCGTCAGCAGCACTGTTCGGCTGACGTCCTGCCCGATGTACCATTTTAAGCAATGGGATATCTGGCTATGGAAAAAGGAACGGTGTCTTGAGTTCGACTGGGCAAAAAGTCATGAAAAATGGCCAGAACTTGCAAAGCGACGAAGACAATGTCGCGGAATTGCGCGCTCAAGCAAAATCGTTTGCCGAGCATCGACTCCCGCTTCTTCAGGCATTGCACATAGCATGAGGGACGGTCCTGCAACCGGCACCGCCGACGACCGCAGGGACAGTCGCCAGCACGGGTCAACCGACCGACCCGTGGTCTGAAACCGATACCGGCGACAGGCCCCGCAATCGCAATGCCTTCGTGACCATCTATCAAAAGATTCAGCGTGACCCACGGCACAAGGATGTGTCGGTCTTGATCGACGAGCCGCTCGCGCAGCGACAATTTCCGACTTGGTCGATGGGATTTCACAAGCCAGGTGATGGCCCGGACGAAGCGATGGCAGGCTACAGCGCATTCCTGAGCAACTCGGTGACGGCAAAAGCGTTTTCCCAAAACCTCGAGCCTGCTGATGAGTTACTGATGCTGTTCAGGGAAAACGGCAGGCGCTGAAAGAGATTTCGGCCACCGATCATGTCCCTATGCGGCACGCTGCTCGACGACCCGACGCACGGCAGCAGGCAGAAAGCCACGCAGCCGAACGCCGATTGCTTCTTCATGACGCTGCCACAACACGCCTGCGACCACCACCAGCAGCCCGATCGCAGTCAGTGCCACCGGAAACAGCATGCTGTCCTTGAAGACGGTATGTGAAAGATGGCCGAGATAGAGGGCCACGCCAAAGCCGCCGAACACCGCAAACACCCGCCGCCCGAGCGCTGCACCAACGCCGATCATCAAAAGGTTGAGGATGCAGTACCCAAGTTTGCCCAGTTCACTGTGCGACTCCATGCTCGTCAAGCCACCCCAAAAGGTCAGCACGCCAAACAGATAAAGCCAGAAAGCGAAATCTTGTGACATGCGTGAGCGCAGGTCGACCAGGAGCGCAATAAGTAGCATCACCAATCCGAACCACAGCGAGACCCATTGGGCGTGAGCCGACATCATCGGGACCGGCTGTCCGCCAAATAGGAATGGCGCCAGGTCCATGCTCATGTACCAGAGCGTGACGGCAACCGGCAGCACCAGGAACGGATAGCGATACCGCCACAGCGCGAGCGCGGCCGCCACCAGGGTAATGCCTTCCATCGCCAGCCAACGCCCGTCAATTACGGTGTGATAGTCGCGATAGGCCATCCCATGCGCGACGTTTGCCGGCCACAGTCCGAGCAGATTCTGGACCGCGTAGACGGCCATCGGCACCATGACCAATGCAAACGTGGCGCCCACGCCTGCTGGCAACGCCATGGCAGGCCGTTTGCGCAGCGCCTCGGTCATCCCGATGGCGAGCGCTGCGTAGCAAAGCGAAATCACCAGCAGGCTGGATGCGCCGAAGCGCTGCCAGCCGAGCGTCATGAACAAGGTCATGGCGCCGATGGCGATCAAGCCGCCGAGATAGTACAGAATGTGCGCCGGCCGAAACGCCGGCGATTGCTGCTCGCGTGTGTTCAAGTATGCCCAGAGGGCGCTGCCTTGTCCCTGGTTTAACACGCCTTGTAGTTCTGCTTCGTCCAGTACTGCACGTTGAATCTGCATGGCGACGCTCCGCAAATGATGATGAAGATAAAAGCATTCCGGGCCTGGCCGGTCTGCGTCCAGTGTCCCGGGCCGTTGTCGGCCGGAGACAGATTTGACTGTCAAATTAGCCCGCGAAGATTAACGAAGTCTTGAATTATTGTTTTATTAGCGTATCTCGAGACTGGAAGTATTAAATTAAGATACTTATAATCCCGGCGTGTCCGGATTTCCGCGCATCGCCAACCGGCAGATCGCAAACCGGGTGGGTTGGAAGCACCAATCATGCGGTGTGCCAGACGCCGGCCAGGTCGTCGACGGCTCGGTATGCGGTCGGGCCGATCACCGTCACATCGGGCCGCCTGGAATTGTTCTCCTGGCTCGAAGGCAGCACGGCCTGCGATTTTCCGATGGTCGATGCCTGTGAGCTCAAGCGGTTGCAGTAACGCCTTTGCGGCGGATCGATGCGATGATTCGAACTGCCCATGCGACGATATTTCAATAACCGATGACCAAGGCCTTGCGGATATGCAGTTCGATACGATTCTCTTGAAAACCGAGCGATTGACGTTGACTCCTCCAGTCCTCGACGATGCTGACGCCATGCTCGATTACTACCAGAGAAATAGGCTGCATTTTCAGCCGTGGGAGCCAAGGAGAGACGAAAGCTTTTACACCATCCAAAGTGTGCGTGCGCGAATTTCAGCAATGAACGAGAAAATGCTGGACCAGCACGCCTTACACTTTTTAATAAGAGAGCGCGACTCGGCAGAAGTCATCGCAGTATGCGGATTCACGAACATCATGCGGGGCCCGTTTCAAGCCTGTCATTTAGGCTTTTCGATTTGCCAGAGGTACCAGGGAAAAGGCCTGATGTCTGAAGGACTCCGGTGTGCAATTGACTTCGTGTTTGGCAAGCTTGGACTGCACCGCGTGATGGCAAACTATCGCCCGGAGAACGAACGCAGTCATCAACTTCTGCGACGACTCGGTTTTGAGCAAGAGGGGCGCGCTCGCTCTTATCTGAACATTGACGGTGGTTGGCGGGATCACATCCTGACATCGTTGATCAACGACAGGTCTTGCTGAAATCTTTCCGGCGCCCCGCCTCTACTGACGCGACTTCTGAGGGTCTAGAACGGGCTGTTAGGTCGAGCACGGAAACCTCAAAGCGATCACTGCGCCGTCAGCATCAAGTCCAGGTTCTGTACCGCTGCACCGGACGCGCCTTTGCCAAGATTATCGAATACGGCCGACAGCAGTATTTGCCCATGTTCGGCATTGATGAAGACGCCCAGCTGCATGTCGTTGGTGCCGTTGAGCAGCTGCGGATCCAGATGCGTCATCGCTTCTGTTTGCTCAAGCGGCATCACCTGCACATGGGTTGAATCCGCATAGTGCCGGGTCAGGCAGGCGTGCAATTGGATTCCATCGATCCCGGGCGCTAGCAAGCGCAACTGCAACGGCACCGTCAGTACGATCCCTTGTCGATACGCGCCGTACGCCGGTACGAAGACAGGACGCTGTGCCAGCCCTGCATACTGCCGGATCTCGGGCGCGTGCTTGTGCGCAAGACCCAATCCATACACTTGGAAAGAGGGCGCCTGCGTGGCATTGGCCCCCTCGTGTTCTTCCACCCCGATCCGCCCACGTCCTGAATAGCCCGATACCGCATGAATATTCAGCGGATAGTCGCGCGGTACCAGACCCGCTTGTATCAGCGGACGCAGCAAACCGATCGCACCCGTGGGATAGCAGCCTGGATTGCTGAGTCTGTGCGCACGCGCGATGCGCTGAGGCTGATCGGAATCCATTTCAGGGAAACCATAGGTCCACCCCGGCTCGATGCGATGCGCGGAACTGGCGTCGATCACCCGCACCGCAGGATTGACGATGGCGGCCACCGCCTCGCGCGCGGCGGCGTCAGGCAGACAGAGCAACGCAATGTCGCAGCTGTTGATGGCCTCTGCGCGCCGCAATGGATTCTTGCGTTCCGCCGCCGCCAGCGTAATCAGTTGCAAATCCATGCGGTCGCGCAGACGCTCGTGGATCTGCAGCCCGGTCGTGCCTTGGTCGCCATCGATGAAAACAAGAGGAGAGGCCATGCTGATGGTTCCTTATGGAGATGCAAATGGAGGTTGGAAGCGCCCATCTTCCACTTCTTGATAAGATAAGAAAAGTCGAATTTCATGACCATGGAATTCATGTTTTCTGAATCTTGAGGGTGCAATGCGAGAAATCAACCTGGACCGTTTGCGCACCCTGGTGGCGATTGCCGACCATGGCTCTTTTGCCGACGCAGCGCGCGCCCTGCACCTGGCGCCGCCCACGATCAGCCTTCACGTCGCCGATCTGGAACGCCGGGTCGGCGCGCCGCTCCTGTCGCGCAAGCGCGGCCAGATACGGCCGACCTCCATCGGCGAAACATTGATCGATCGTGCACGCCGGCTGTTGTCGGATGCCGAGCAGGCGCTCGATGACGTGCAGCGGCAGGTCGAGGGTCTGGTGGGCCGGGTGCGGCTGGGCGCATCCACCGGCGCGATTGCGCATCTGCTGCCGCAGGCATTGGAAGTGCTGGGCCAGCGTCATTCCGGCATTGACGTGCAGGTCGTGGTACTCACTTCGCAGGAGACCCTGGTCCGCCTGGCAGCCGGCGCGCTGGATGTGGGTCTGGTCGCGCTGCCCCAGTCACCGGTAGCCGGATTGGTGATCAAGCCATGGCGGCGCGATCCGGTAATGGCTTTCCTGCCGGCGCAATGGCGTTGTCCGGCCCGTGTCACGCCACAATGGCTCGCTGCGCAAGCGTTGATTCTGAATGATGCCAGTACCCGGCTCTCGCAGCTGACAACGGAGTGGTTCGCCTCTGGCGGGCAATGGCCCACGCCACGCATTCAGCTCAACTACAACGACGCCATCAAAAGCCTGGTGGCGGCTGGCTACGGTGCGACGCTGCTGCCGCATGAAGCGCGAATCCCTTCAGCCGATGCGCGCATCCAGATGCGGCCGCTACGCCCGGCCTTGTGGCGCCAGCTGGGTGTCGCATATCGCGCGGGTAGCGTTGATCGCGCTACGCAGCATGTCCTGGATGTGTTGGGTGAATTCGGATTGCGCAAGGACAGTTTGAAAACCGCGTAGTGACCTCTTCTACCGAAAATTTGTAGGCGATTTAGGGGGCTGGTGCCGTATCGGCGAAGGCAGTGCGAATTTTCTAGAATTTGTTCCTGGCGGACCGCCGCAAAGCGACAACATGGTTAGCCGAGTCCGTGCGCGCGCCACCTCGCGCCATCGACCAATAGCATGTGCGGTACTGTCAGCGCTGCGAGTCCGACGAACAGGGACTGCATTAAGCGCGCATCGAGCGTCATGCCGGTGCGCCACGTCATTGCGGCGCCGAAGGCGACGATGCATGCGATGGTGGGCAGGCTCGCAGAGCGCAGCAGCAGCCGCAGCGGCGATGCGCCGTCGGCGCTCGCGGTTTTCAAGACATGCCGCGGACTGTGCATGACGCAGAAAAAAATCGTGAAGGCGACCAGCGGCGTGGCGATCATGGCCAGTGCGCCGGTTGCGGCCAGTTCCAGACTTGCCGACCGGTGCGATCTCGCCATGTACAGCACCGAAATGACGGTTGCGCCGAGCCATCCCCATCCGGCGACGTGCAGCAGCTGCACCAGGTCTGCTGTACCGTCGCCACTGACCAGGAAATCGAACAATTCCAGTACGGCGCCGGCATGCAGGACGGTCGGCAGGACGATGATCGCGCCGCCGTAGACGATGCGGCAGCCGAGCGGCACGCCGGGCGCCGGATCGCCTGAAAAATGCAGCACCGAGAGCAGCAGGAATGCAGGCAGGAATGCTGCCGGCATCAGCACCCACAACAGCACCACCAGGCCGGCTGGCACCAGGTATGCCACCGCAAACAGCGCCCATTGCCACCAGTTCGTCACGCCATACAGCCGCCGGGCAAAGACGGTATCGAGCGCGCCGTGCGGTATGCCGAGCAAGAACAGCGTGATTGCCAGCAGGACCAGCCCGCCGGTGCTGTGTGCGTTTCCCAGAAACGGCGTGACGGCGATCGCAAGCAGCGCCAGCGCGCAATACACCTGGCCCTGCAGTCGCAACGATTGCGCGATATTGTTTGGACGGGTAGCGCTCACCGGGCTGGCCCCAGCGCGCGCGCAAGCTGTACGAGGAACGGTCGGGCCGGCAGGCCTGCGATCACGCCACAGCAATCGGCAAGCGATGCGCGGTCGCTCAGGAAACGGATCACCCGCGTCGGGTCGGTACGCTCGAACAGGCGCAGGAACAGGGCTGGCGCGATCTGCGGCCGGTTGCGCAGCACCGACAGGAACAGCCGATCCATCGCCCTGATCAGCAAGGGATCGGCATCATGCCCGATCGGCGCATGGCGCAGCACCAGTTGCGCTGCACAGGCAACGGCCCATGACTGGATGCGCTGGAAGGCATACCCGCTGGCCGGCCGCGCGGCGCCATGCATCAGGCCGGCGCAGACCATGTCGGCCGATTGCGCAATTGCGGGCCTGGCCAGCCCCATCGGCAGCACGCCGGCCTCGGTCCGCACCACGGTGAAGACCCCGGCGCCGGTGCGTCGGGCAATCTGGCGGTCGAGGCGGGCGGCGAGCAAGTCTGCCGCGATCGGCCGTCGGCTGAACGCCGTGACTTCCACCAATGCGCGATGGGCCGATGTCGGCAGCACGTAGGTAAAGAAAATGTCGTCCTTGCCTGCGATGTCGTCGCCCGTAAAATCCATCAGCATCGCGCGCGATGGATCGAAGACTGGCCGTGCAGTGTGGATTTCCCGGCCGACGAAGGATTGCCAGAGCAGGGAACGTGCGCTGCCTGGTGTTGCCTGCGGCCTGGTGTCGACCAGGAAGCGGCCGCGCCGTACACCGGCCGTGGTCTCGACCGACCAGGCGCCATCGACGTGGCGTGGCGCCGATACGACGCCAGTGCCGCGCTCCAGGGCGATTGCCGGGTTGCCGGCCATGCCAGCCAGCGCATGATCATAAAAAGCGCTCGATTCGATCATCCGGTAGGGCGTGCGGCCGCAATCGACATCCACCTGCCGCCCGTCGGCGCGCACGCTCACCGACTGCCAGCGGTGCTGCGCGAGCGACGCCAGCGGCGCGTCGTCGGCAGCCCAGAAACACCAGGTGCGGTCGTTGACATAGTGCGGGCGCGGCTCGACCACCAGCGTGGAAGGACAGCCGGCGCCGGAAGATGCCAGCTCACGCGCCAGGCTGAGGCCAGCGCATCCGCCGCCCAGGATCAGGACATCGACGTCAGGCAGCATGCGGCGCCAGTGCGGGGAGGGCGGCGCCCGGGAGTCCGTCAAGTGCCGCATGCAGCATCGGGTCATGCCGCACACTGCTTCGATCAGGCCGTGGACCGGTCGCCGTTTGCCACAAGGCGCGGCCGGTCACCGCAATCTTTGCCCCACGCGACACCACCGTGCGCTCGTCCCAGCATGCGTAATGCCGGCGCGCCAGCACCCGGCCGATCTGCCGGTACAGGCGCGCTGCCACCAGCACGCCAAGCCGCGCGTTGGCTGGCAGGTAGGCCAGGCCCTGTTCGCCGCTGGCATAGTAGCGTTCTGCATCCGACAGTAATGCCGCAAGCGTCGAGCGCAGACGAGGATGCAGCCGCACCACGGGCGCCACCAGCGCCTCGGGCGCGATGTCGCCCAGCAGGCTGGCCGGCAGATAGCGCCTGCCCATTGCCGCGTCTTCGCTGACGTCGCGGCAGATATTCGTCAGCTGCATGCCGATACCCAGGTCGATCGCATGCCGGAATGCGATCGGGTCGTCGACGCCCAGCACGCTGCACATCATCAGGCCGACGGTGCCGGCCACCCGATAGCAATAGCGCAGCAGCTCCGCTTCATCGGCCATGCGCACCGGCTCCAGATCCGAGCGCACGCCGCGGATCAGTTCCAGCATGACGGCCAGATCGATCCGGCACTCCTGCATCAGCGCCAGGCCGTCTGCCACGACCGGATCGATCGCGCGGCGTGCGATGACGGCATCGCGCACTGCGTCGAGGGCAACCCGGCCATGCCTGGCTGAGGGCGCATCGTCGGCCAGGTCGTCGAGGTACCGGCAGAATGCATACAGCCGCGTCGCATTGGCTGCATGCGTCGGGTCCAGCCACCGGCGGGCCCAGTGAAAGCTGCGGCCACGACTGGCAAGCACGGCGTCTGCCGCGCCTGGCATTACCGGCGCCGGCCGGCCGGATTGCGCGGCGCTCATGTCGGCACCGCCGCGATCAGCCCGTCGATCACCTTGGCCGAACTCAGCACGCCCGGCACGCCGGCGCCAGGATGGGTTCCGGCGCCGACCAGGTACAGATTCCGGATGCCTTCGGCGCGGTTGTGAAACCGGAACCAGGCGGATTGCCGGAACAGCGGCGCGACCGAAAAACCAGCGCCGTGCATGCTGCAGTAGTCGTCCCGAAAATCCTCGGGCGTCATGAAGAATTCCGCGGTGATGGTCTCGCGCAGGGAGGGCAGGATGGTGTCGGCCAGCGCGGCGACGATCCGGTCGCGCAGGCGCGGCGCTTCCTTCTGCCAGTCGATACCGGCCTGCAGGTTCGGCACCGGGCACAGCACATAGAAGCTGTCGCAACCGGCGGGCGCAAAACTCGGGTCGGTGGCCGTCGGCCGGTGCAGATATAACGAAAAATCTTCAGCGAGCAGCTTGCGGTCGAAGATATCCTTCAGCAGTTCCCGGTAGCGCTCGCCCATCCAGATCGTGTGATGGGCTACCTCCGGATAGGTGGTCGTGGTGCCGAAATACAGAACGAACAATCCCATCGAATAATGGGCGCCGGCCAGCTTCATCCTGGTCGACGCTGCCTGTCGCCGGGCCGGGATCATGTCGGCGTAAAGATGCGCCGGATCTGCATTCGACACCACCAGATCGGCTGCCAGGGTTTCGCCATCGGCCAGCTTGACGCCAGTTGCAACCTGTCCGTCCATGGTCAGCGCTGCAACGGTGGTGCGCAGCCTGACGTCGATGCCCTGGCGTTGCATCAATGCGCCAAGCGCGGCAGTGATCGCGCCAGTGCCGCCCATGGCGAAATGCACGCCGTAGGCACGTTCGAGGAAGTGGATCAGGCCATAGATGCTCGTGGTGTCGAACGGGTTGCCGCCGACCAGCAGCGGCTGGATCGAGAATGCCTGGCGCAGCTTCGGATGGCGCAGGTACTTGCACACCAGCCCCCAGACCGTGCGGTAGCTTTGCAAGCCGATTAGGCGTGGAATCTGGCGCGCCATCGTCGCAAACCGATGGAACGGCGTGGCGGACAGTTCCGTGAAGCCGACATCGAAGATGCGTTCCGAATGCGCCAGCAGCGCCAGGTAGCCGGCGCAATCGTCCGGCGCGATGCGTTTGATCTCGGCCAGCGTTTCTTCCAGCGTGCCGCCGTAATCGAAGGTGTCGCCGTCTGCAAAACGGAACCGGTACCATGGCTTCAACGGTACCAGCGTGATGTGCTCGGCCATTTTTTCGCCGAAAAGGGCGAACAGCTCCTCGAACAGGAAGGGCGCCGTGATGACGGTCGGCCCGGCGTCATGCCGGAAGCCGTCACGCTCGAAGACCTGCGCCCGGCCGCCGATGGCGCTGCAGCGGTCCAGCAGCGTGACCCGGTAGCCCTTGGCGCGCAGCCGTAGCGCCGCTGCGATGCCGCCGAAGCCGGCGCCGATCACGACCGCATGCGGACCTGCCGTGGTCACGGTGGTTCGCACAGGCGCTCGCACAGTTCGCCGGCCAGCTGCGACAACAAGGCGCCAGCACCTTCAGGCAAGTGCTGCGCCAGTTCTTTCGCATGCAGCAGGTGCCGGCGCGCCAGCGCAATGCCGCGCGCCGCGGGATCGGTGTCGGCGTCGGCCGCCACCAGTACCAGGAATGCATTCAGGGCCGGCGGTCCGCTATCGCCCGCATCCTTCTCGCGGTCGCCAAGATCGTCGACGATCTGATATCCGACTGCAAAATGCTCGGCCGCGCGCCGCGCCATCGCCGTGTCACGCGCATGGCCCGAGCCGATCATCGCCAGCTCCAGCGGCAGGCTCAGCAACGCGCCTGATTTGCCGATCACGATCTGTTCGTAGAGTGCGATGTCGTCGAGATAGCGGATGCGCGGCTGGCGGTCGGCGCACTGGCCGCGAATCGCCTCGGCCGTGCGCTGGTGCATCAACGACAGCATCGCCGGCAGCAGGGCGGGCCGGCTGAAACGCGCCAGCGCAGCATAGGCAGCCGACAGCAGCAGGTCGCCGGTGCAGATGGCGACATCATCACCGAAACGTTTCCAGATGGTGGCGCGCTCGCGGCGTAGCGGATCACGGTCCTGCAGATCGTCGTGCACCAGCGACGCGTTGTGCAGCAGGTCGCAGGCTGCTGCAATCGCAACGGCGTCGTTGAGCGGCATGCCGAGCCGTTCGGCCGCATCGAGCGCGAGGCGGGCGCGGATGCGTCGGCCTCCCGACGCCAGATGATCGGCGGCAGCTGCGGCCGCGCCGCAGCTCAGGCTGCCCTGCGCAAGCGCGGATGGCGCGATGGATTCGAGGCACAAGCGTTCTACCGCAGCAAGCGCGCCGGTCAGCGTCCAGCCGGACGGCGCCAGGGCAGCAGGCAGGCATTGAGGCATGGTTCCTCCCGAAGAATGTACACACGCGGCAGGCCGGTGCCGGCACGCGTGTG
>JAYUWF010000348.1:0-10518 GCA_043753685.1 Herminiimonas sp. | reverse complement strand
ATTCGGCCAGCTTGGCGCGGGTCGCGTTTTCCTGGCTGACGGTGACGGCCACGCCATCGGCGGCGTACACGATGGCGTCGGCCAGGAGCCGAGCCAGCGGCAGCTTTCGATGGCCGGGCGCCGCAAGCTCGTCCGCGATCTCCAGCGCCAGATGCCAGCCGCCGACGGTGCCCGACACGGTATTGGCAGCCAGCGGCCCGCGCATCGGAATCACCTGCAAGCCGCGGGCGTGATAGGCCTCGATGCTGGCCGCCGCAGCCGCCGGACCGCAGGCATCGATCGCAATCGGCGCACCGGTAGGCGGCACGATCACCCAGAAGGAGTCGCCACCGATGCCGTTCATGTGCGGATAGACGACCGCAATCGTGGCGGCAGCTGCGACCATCGCCTCGATCGCATTGCCGCCTTCGCGCATGACGGCAAGGGCCGACTGGGCGGCGAGGTGATGCGGCGCGACCGCGATGGCGCGCGTGGCGCGGGCAGTATTGAGCATGGTGATCCTGGTTCGAAAATTGGATGAAATCAGTTTTGCGGCGCCGTATTGTCCAGCCGTTTGCGGCAACGCCGGGTCGGATGACAGCGGGGATTATCGCATCAAGCTGCAACCGCCAGCGGCACCACCGGATGCCAGCAGGCCAGCCGTTCGCTGCCGAGGCTGACCACCGGTGGCCGCTCGCTCCGGCACTGATCGCTGGCGTTCGGGCAGCGCGGCGCGAAACTGCAACCGGGCGGCAGCGATGCCAGGTTCGGCGGCGCACCGGGAATCGCCGACAGCGCATGGCCCCGATCGCTGCCATCGACGGTGGAGGACAGCAAACCGTCCGTGTACGGATGACGCGGTTGATGAACGATGCCGGCGACACTGTTTTCTTCGACGATCCGGCCGGCATACATGACCGCGATGCGGTCGGCGATTTCGACCGCCGCACCGATGTCGTGCGTGACAAAAATCACCGCCATCCCCGTTTCCTTCTGCAATTCGCGCAGCAGCAACAGGATCTGGATCTGTACCGTGGCGTCGAGGGCAGTCGTCGGTTCGTCGGCCAGCAAGAGCTTCGGCTTGCAGGCCAGCGCCAGGGCGATCATGGCGCGCTGGCGCATGCCCCCCGACAGTTCATGCGGATAAGCGTCGTAGCGGCGCCGCGCCTGCGGAATCTGCACCCGCTCCAGCATTTGCAGGGCCCGTGCGCGGGCGCTGGCATGGTCGATCGCTTCGTGCGCGCGGATCGCTTCGGTAATCTGCTGGCCGATGGTATATACCGGATCGAACGCCAGGCCCGGCTCCTGGAACACCATCGAGGTGGTGCCGCCGCGATAGGATTCCAGCGCCCGGCCTTTCAGCGCCAGCACGTCCTGGCCCGCGACCTCGATGCTGCCGCCGATGCGGGTGGTGCGCTCCGGATGCAGGCGCAGGAGGGTGCGCAGGGTGACGCTTTTGCCGGAGCCGGATTCACCCAGCAGGCCCAGCACTTCGCCCGGTTGCAGCGTGAAACTGACCTGGGAGAGGGCACTGGCCTTGCGGTTGCCGGTGAATGCCACGCTCAGGTCCTGGACCTTCACCAGCGGCGCCGCTGCCGCGTTCGTCGGATCGTTCATCATGCCGCGACTTCCTGTTGATTTTCCGATTTCGCTTCCGTGTGGCCGGAGTGCGGATCGTTCATGTGGCATGCCACCATGTGCGGGCTGAGTCCTGCGCCGGGTGGAAGCTTCGACAACGCGGTCACCAGTGCCGGCACCTTCGCGGCGCACACGTCCTGCGCGTGCGGACAGCGGTCCCGGAAGCGGCAACCGCTGGGCGGATTGATCGGATTCGGCGGGTCGCCCGAGAGCGGCGACTTTTGCGTTCGATGCGCCGGGTCCATCGACGGCACCGCCGAGAGCAGGGCGCGCGTGTACGGATGGGCGGCGGCGCCGTAGATCCGTTCGACCGGGCCCATTTCCACTACCTGGCCCAGGTACATCACCATCACGTCGTCGCTGATGTAATGCACCACGTGCAGGTCGTGCGAGATGAACAGATAAGTTAGCTGACGCTCGGCTTTCAATTCCTGCAGCAGGTTCAGCACCTGCGCCTGCACCGATTTGTCGAGCGCTGCCACTGCTTCATCCAGAATTACCAGGCGTGGATCGAAGGCCAGGGCGCGGGCAATATTGACGCGCTGGCGCTGCCCGCCGGAGAGTTCATGCGGATAGCGCGAGGAAAATTGCGCCGGTTCCAGACCGACCCGCGCCAGCAATGCGCGCGCCTTGGCGGTCGCGTCGGTCACCTTCATGCCGTGCGCCTGGGGACCGTAGGCGATGGTCTCGCAAATCGTCAGCCGAGGATTCAAGGAGGCAAACGAATCCTGGAACACCATCTGCAGGTTGCTGCGGAATTCCTTCAAGGCGAGACCGCCGAATTCCGCCACGCCCTCGCCATCGAAGATCATGTTGCCGCTGTCGGGTTCCATCAGCCGGGCGATCAGGCGCGCCGTGGTCGATTTGCCGCAACCGGATTCACCGACGATGCCCAGGGTCTTGCCCTTGGCGACCGAGAAACTGACGCCATCGACGGCGTGCACGAATTTCTTCTCACGCGACAGAAAACCGCCGCGCACCGGGAAGTGTTTTTTCAGGTTTTTGACCACCAGCAGCGGTTGCGCCGGCCCGCCACGGTCGGCAGCGGTGGCGACGCTTATGTCAACGCTTATGTCAACGCCTATGGCGACGCTGTTGTCTTTTGCAGTATTCAACGTTTGATATCCATGGCCGAGCGCACGCCGTCGGCGAGCAGGTTGAAGGCGATCGAGGTGATGAAGATCATCGCGCCAGGCAGGGCGGCAATCACGGGTTCGCGGAAGATCGCCGAGCGCAGGGTATTCAACATCAGGCCCCATTCCGGTTCCGGCGGCTTCACGCCCAGGCCCAGGAACGACAGTCCCGAGCCGAGAATCATCGACACCGACAGCAATCCGGTCGCATACACGAACACCGGCCCCAGCACGTTGCCCAGCACGTGCACGCGGATGATGGAGAAGGCGCTGGCGCCGCTCATGCGCGCTGCTTCGATGTAGTCCAGCTTGCGTACCTGGGTGGTAACGCTCTCGGCGACACGCACCAGTTGCGGAACGAAAACCAGCGTCAATGCGATCAGGCTGTTGCTCATGCCCGGCCCGAGCGCACCGGCAATGGCAACGGCCAGCAGCACCGAAGGAAATGCATAAAAAACATCCAGGCTGCGCATGATCACCATGTTGACCCGGCCACCCACATAACCTGCCAGCAGGCCGATCGAAGTGCCGATGCCGAACGCGGCCAGCACCGGCACCACGCCCATCAGCAGTGACAACCGTCCGCCGTACATCAGCCGCGTCAACATGTCGCGTCCGAGCTCGTCCGTGCCCAGCAAATGATTCGGGCTGCCGATCGGCAGCAAGCGTCGCAACATGCTTGCCTTGTAGGGATCGGCGGGTGCCAGCCACGGTGCGAGGATCGCCGCGGCAATGATCAGCACCAGCACGATCAGGCTGACCATCGCCACCGGTTCGTGCCGCAACTGGCGCAGCACAACCATCCAGTAGCTGCGGCTGGCTGGCAGAGCGAGATTGGGTGACGCAGCGGGTGCGGCGACGGGATCGATCATGGAAGGTTCAGGCATGACGGCAGAAATGACGTTCGACATGATTCAGGCCCGTCCCATGCGCGGATCGATCAGCGGTTGCAGGATATCGACGAGCAGGTTGAGCGATACGAAAAACATGCACAGCACCAGGATAGTGCCCTGCAGGAGCGGAATGTCGCGCTGGAAGATTGCGGTGTTGAGCAGGAAGCCGGTACCGGGCCAGGCGAACACGGTTTCGACCAGGATCGAGCCGCCCATCAGGTAACCGATCTGCAGGCCGGCCACCGCCAGGATCGTTGGCGCCGTGTTCTTGGCGACGTGCCGAAAGATCGCCCGGTTCGACAGGCCGCGCGCGCGCAGGGCGATGACGAATTCCTGTTCCAGCATGTCGGCCACCAGCGCCCTCACGGTGCGGGTGATGATCCCCAGCGGAATGACGGAGAGCGTCAGCGCCGGCAACACGAGGTGCCGCAGATGGGCGATATCGAAGGTCCATTCGGCCGAGCCGCCGGGACCGGCGCCCATGGCCGGAAACCATCCCAGCTTGGTCGAAAAAATAATCGTCAGCACCAGCCCGAGCCAGTAATGCGGAATGCTCACACCAATCACCGAAAGGATGGTGGCGACGCGGTCGATCAGGCTGCCATGCCAGTAACCGGCCAGCGCACCCAGGATGCAACCGGCGACCACGCCTGCCAGACCGGCGACGCCGGCCAGCAGCAGCGTGTTGCCGACCGCGCTCATGACTTCGGTTGCGACTTCACGCCCGGAGGCGATCGATTTGCCGAGGTCGCCCTGGACCGCGCGCGCCAGCCATTTCGCATACTGGACCGGCAGCGGCTGATCCAGGCCATAGGCCGCTTTCAAGGACGCCACCACATCGGCCGGCGCATCGGCCGGTGCGATCGCATTTAACGGATCGCCCGGCGCCAGGTACACCAGCATGAACGACACGAGCGTGACGCCGAGCGCGATCGGGATCGCATACAGCAGCCGCTGCAAGATATAGGAAAACATTCTTGCGGCGCCTACATCTTCAGGGTGGTCAGGTCCTGGAACCAGTGTTGCGCCTGCACGAAGCCCTTGACCTTCGGCGACAGCACATGCGGATTGACGTCATGCACGACCCACAGCATCAGCGATTCGTCGACCATGGTCTGATGGATGCCGGCCAGCAGCGCGTCCTGTACCTTCGGATCGAAACTGGTGCGGATCTTGTCGAGACTCGCATCGATCTTCGGATTGTTGTAGCCACCCCAGTTGACGCCGTTCGGAGCAATGTAACGGCTGTCGATGAAGCGAGTGATGCCGTAGAACGGGTCGGCCGTGACATATGCCAGGTTGATGCCGGAGATGCCCTTGCCGGCGTTCATGTCGGCCTTGGCGCCGCTCCTCCAGTGCAGGTAAAGGTTTTCCAGTTCGACGACTTCAAATTCGAGCTGGATGCCGACTTCGGCCAGGGACTGCTGTACGTATTCATTCATCGGCAGCGACAGCATCTGGCCGGTACCGCCCTGGGCGATGATGATCTTAGCCTTAAGCGGTTTTGCCTGGCTGTAGCCGGCCGCGGTCATCAGCGCCTTGGCGGCGGCCACATCGTATTTCAGCTTGAAGGTCGGCTTGCCGAACCACGGACTGGTGGCGTCGAGCTGGCCGACGGCCGGTGTGGCCAGGCCATTCATGAGCTTGACCACGCCGTCGCGGTCGATCGCGAGATTTGCCGCCTTGCGCACCCGGATGTCGCTCCACGGCGAGCCCGGATAGGTGCTGAAGTGATACGGCCAGACATGCGGCGTGACGTTCTTGACCAGCTTGAAACCGGCGCCGGTCAATTGCGGCAAAACGTCCGGCGGCGGCGTCTCGATCAGGTCGACCTGACCATTCAAGAGCGCGTTGGAACGGGTCAGGGCGTCGGGAATGGGTATCAGCACAATGCGGTCGGTCTTGGCCAGGCGGGTCTTGTCCCAGTAACCGGCGTACTTGACGAGTTCTGCGCGCTCGCGCGGCACCAGTTTTTCCAGCTTGAAGGGGCCGGTGCCGGAAGGTTGCGAAGCAAACTTGTTCCAGTCCTTGCCGACTTTTTCGAACTGTGCCGGGCTGCTGATCAGGAACCACGGCAGTTGATACAGGAACAGTGCGTCGACATCCTTGGTGGTGATCTCGACCGTGTAGTCGTCAACCTTGCGGTAGGAAGCGATCGACGGAATGCGCGGCTTGACCTGGGCTGCCTGCTTGGCGTCGAACTGCGGCGACTTGTCGTTCAAGACCTTGTCGAGGTTCCAGACCACGGCATCGGCCTTGAATTCGGAGCCGTCATGGAACATCGCCCCTTTGCGCAGCGTGAACAACCATTTTTTGCTGTCCTTCGGGTCGACCTTCCAGCTCGACGCCAGGCCCGGCATCAGCTTGCCCGGACGATTGTCGATATTGGCTTCCCATGCCACCAGCGGATCGTAAATGGTATGGCCGGTAAACTGATAGGCGCCGGCGCCCTTGTCGGGCTGACCCGTCGTCAAGGGAATGTCGGCCAGCGAGATGCCATAGCGGGCCACGGTTTCTGCCAGCGCAGTCGATTCGAAGGCGAGCGAGACGGCAAGCGCCAGGGGTGCGGCGATCAACCAGCGTGGCAAGGAAAACGACGGGCGCGACGTACGAAATGCGTGCATGGAAAAGCCTCCGGGGGTGGTAGTTGCTTTCTCTATTGCACGCAATGTGCCAGGCTGAATCAAGCGTCGAAAGGAAGTGCTAAGTGATTGTTATCGAAGAGAAAATTCTTAAGCGAGAATGACAACCCCTCGCGCGATGCGACGCTGCATTCAGCGTTTCAAAGGGTGCAGGGGCGGCACCATGCACCATTTGTGGCTGCGGTGTACCAAATTGCCCAAAACAGGGCGTGCCGTGCACGAGTGCAGGGCACTCGTCATTGGTTGTGGCGTGGATTGCACAGGTTTTGCAAACTTTCTCGTGGAATCGCCCTGTTATGTGAGGCAGGGCGCATCGGGCGCCATCGCGCCATTCGCTTTTGAAAGAAACGTCGTTACAATCGGGCGCAGCGATTCATTCATTTGAGCAACACTCTCGATCGACACCATGCACAAGTTTTTGCTTCCTGTTTGTTGGCTGGTACTGCTGTGCGCCGGTTGCTCCAGGTCCGATGGGACGGCATCCGTCGGTCAGGCCGGCGCTGCCGTCCCAGGCGCAGCCGTGGCGGTGGCGGTAGCGCCGGCGGCAACGCTGGTGGCGCCCGCAGCGCCCCCGGTCGTGGCAGTTCCGCCCGAAGACCGCCTCGAACCCGTCAGTATCGAAAACGCCCGTTTGCCAAACGGATCCTCCCTCTCGGTCGAGCCACCGGCTGATGCTGACAAGAAGAAGAGCCGCCCATGAACCGTTCGCCCCGCATGTCAGTCATGCAATCTCGTCGCAGACCGCATCGCCTGCTGGCGATGTTTGCCGTTGCGCTGTCATGTTCCGTGCAGTTGACAGGTTGCGCCGGACCAGGCGCGACGCCGGAGGATGGTCAATCCGCGGCCGCATCGGCCAGCGCGGCCAAGGCGGCGCCGAAGCCCGCAGCCAGTCCCGCGGCGGAACGGCGCGACGTGCCGGAGGCGCCGCCGAGTCCGGCCCAGCAGGCGCTCGCCAGTGGCATCGAGGCGTACAACAAGGGCGATTTCAACAATGCGATCAAGCGCCTGTCGGCGCCGGAAATCGCTAATGCCGACAAGCCGACCCAACTATCGGCGCTGAAATACTCCGCCTTCAGTTATTGCGTGACCAAGCGCCAGACGCAATGCACGCAGCAGTTCGTCAAGGCGTTCAAGCTTGATCGTTCGTTCGAACTGGCTCCCGGCGAAAAGGGCCATCCGCTGTGGACCCAGGCGTTCGAGCGCGCCAAAAAAACGAAATAGGGTTTTGGCGATCTGCCAGCAAGCCAAGTCGACATGGCCGTGTGTCCCCTTTCGGTAGGCGTCGCACTATCATTTTCCGTGCCGGCCAAAGATTCCTCCTTAAAGCCGCACCATCTCCTTTCGGTTAATCGCAAGAGAGCAGTCGTGTGATTGCTTAAAAGTGTTGCGTTTTATTAACTTTCAGTCGTTCCGTGTTGTTTATGCGCGCCAGTGCCGTATTCTTTCAAATTAGTGCACATGAACAATCAAGCTGATGGCCGACGCAAATACAAACTCACAACGAATTGCCGGTGGCATTACTGTGCTGTTCGGCGCGCTCTTCGCATTGAATTGGATGTTTCAGATACCAATCGTCGATCGATTGGTTCCGGCCGCCCGGATGATGGGCTTGAATACGCCGCTCATGCTGCTGGCATCCGGCCTGTTTCTCGTCAGTTCGACCATTGACCGTTTCAAGGCAGGACGCAGTCTGGCAGCGTCCCGGCTCTTGCTGGCATTCATTGGTAGCCTGTCGACGCTGATCCTGGTGGAACATGTTTTCCAGATCAATCTGGGGATGGACTTCCCGGGTGCGGCGAACATGCCGACGGCCGAAATGCCGATCCCGGGGCGAGTGGCCCCCAACACGTGCGTGGCGTTCCTGCTGGCGGCGCTCAGCCTGTACTTGTCATCCAAGGACAAGCGCTCGCTTTGGCAGACACGCGCGATGGTGGTTGCGGCCGCTGGCGTCACGATCGTGTCGATCACTGCGCTGGTCGGCCATTTTCTGAAGTTGTCATCGCTGTACCAGTTCGCCAGCTACAACCGCATGCTGGCGCCGACCGCGCTTGCCCTATTCATCCTCAGCATTGGCATCTGGCTCCGGTTACAGGCGTTGCTCGATAGCGAAGACCAGAGCGTCGATGCATTCGAACGCCGCATCACCCGGCGCTCCGCAGGCATTCTGGCAATGGTCGCCATCAGTACCGGCGTCGCCGGATTTTCGATCATGGAAGAGGGCGTTGAAACCTCGACTTCGCAGAATCTGCTGGGCACTGCGGTAGCGAACGGCGCAGCCTTCGCAGCAACACTGGAAACGCGGCTGTGGTTTTCACAAATGATGCAAAGCCGGCCGAGCGTGATTCGTGCCTATACCTCTCTGCAGACCGACCCGGATGACCTGGTAGCGCGACAACTTCTGGGCAAGGTCGGCGCCAGCGTCTTGACGGCCGGCGTGCGACAGGTACGCTTCCTAGCGCCGGATGGGCAGCTGATATCCGCGAGTGGACGGGAGACCCCGGCCGTCGCACCGATGCGCATGCCACTCAATCCGAGCGGACAGCTGGCGACCTTGGTCTGGCATGACGGGTTTTATCTGCAGACAGAAAACCTGATCGTCATCGACAATCGTACAGTCGGGAAGGTCGTCATGGATCAGGCGCTTCCCGACTTTCAAATCCTGATTGGTGAAATCGAAAAAGCGAATGCGACAACGGAGGTACTCATCTGCGGCCGCACGCCCACTCAAGCATTGTGCGCACCCAGCCGCTTCTACAACGCGCCGCGAGTCATCCCCCTCTACAAAGCCGATGGCCGATCGAATCTGCCATTCATGCCGAACGAACTGACCACTGCGAAAGTGTCTCGTATCAAGGACATTCGCGGGATTCCTTCGGTGATTGCTTACACGCCGGTTCGAAACTTCGGCATCGGGCTGGTGTTGAAAGTCGACGCCGACACGCTCTATGCATCGATTCGCGGCTATGTCGTGCAACTGATGGCCGTGATATTTTTTCTGGTGGTACTTGGCGCCTTGAGTTCCCGGTTACAGGTCAGGCCGTTGCTGGCGCGCGTGGTACATGAGCAGACCCGCAACCGGATCATTCTGGCAAACTCGAACGACGCTTTCATCGGCATGGACAGCGACGGGCGCGTCACCGACTGGAATGCCCGCGCGGAGTCGCTGTTTCAGTGGACGCCGCAGCAGGCTGTCGGACAGCTGCTGGCACATCTGATCGTGCCACCGGAAGCAATGGAAATTCATCTTGCCAGCATGGCGGAATTCAAACGTACGGGCAGCAGCCCGACCATCAATACGCAACGTGAAGCCGTGGCTTTGCGCCGCGACGGTAGCCGTGTCGCCATCGACGTGTCGACGACAGGATATTTTGACGGAAAAGAATATGTCGCAAATGCCTTCATCCGGGACATTACCGGGCGCAAGGCAGCGGAAGAGCAGCTCAAACGCAGCGAAACCCGTTTACAAGCCATCGCAAACAATTTGCCTGCATTGATCACGCATGTCGATCTGGATGAAAAATACACTTTCGTCAATTCTCATATCGAACGCGTGTTCGGCTTGCCGGCTTCGGTCGTGGTTGGCCGCACGATGCGGCAGATCTGCGGTGAGCCGTTATATTCCCAGATTTCTCCGCACATCAAAGCCGGTCTTTCCGGACAGGCGACCGAGTTCGAAGGAGTGGTGAAAGCACTTGGCGCAGACCTGCATTTCCAGGCCAACTACATTCCCGAGTTCAGCCAGGATGGCGAGGTCACCGGGTTCTATGCGTTGACCTTCGACATCACGGACCGCAAGCGAAGCGAACTGTTGCAGGCTGAAAGCGAGGAGCGACTCCGGCTGATCGCCGACAACTTGCCGGTTCTGATTGCCTATGTCGACACCGCGCATCGATTCCAGTTCGGAAATGCGACTTTCATGGAATGGTTCGGTGTACCACCTGAAATGCTCATCGGTACGCCAATTGTCAAAGTCGTCGGCGAAACCGCGTACCGTGAACGCCTGCCTTACTTCGTGCGTGCCTTCGATGGCGAGACCGTGCATTTCGAGATCACCACCGGGACGCTGGACGTGACCCGGGTGTTGCAGACTGTCTACGTGCCGCACAGGCAATCCGACGGACGCGTCGTCGGCCTGTACACGATCAGTACCGACGTCACGGCGCTGAAAAAAATCGAACGCGAACTGGCAATCCAGGCCCGGGTCGATTCCCTCACTGGCCTGCCCAACCGGCG
>JAYUWF010000347.1:0-10523 GCA_043753685.1 Herminiimonas sp. | reverse complement strand
CACCCGCCGCATGCCAGGCCTGCATTTCCGGCCGGTCATCCGCCAGCCGATGCTGGCCCAGCTTGAATTTCCCCTGCAATTGCTCGACCGTGATCGTGAAGCCTACGATCGCATTCAGCAATCCCGCGCGCAAGCCCGGCTCGAGCGCATCGAATTGCGCCCGGTATGACGGTTCATGATGCGCCACCGATTCGATCAGCAGGGCCAGCTTGCCTTCCGGCGTATCCTCGATGACAGCCTTGCCGCTGGCGTGCACGGCAATGTAATTCCAGGTCGGCACCCGGTTCGGTTTCGCGTACAACGTTGGCGAAATATAGGTGTGCGGTCCGTGGAACATCACCAGCGCATCGGGTGAGGATTGCAGCGCCTGCCAGTGCGGATTGGCACGCGCGACATGGCCGGCAATCGTGATCACGCCATCGAGCTCCCGCACGACCACCGGCACGTGCGTGGCGAACGGCTTGCCCTCCAGGCTCGATGTCAGCGTCGCGAAATTATGCGTGCGCATGACCTCCAGCAGGAGGGAAGGATCGTCTTGCTCGAAATGCTTTGGTAAATACATCGTCGGTTCGCTTCGGATCAGTTAATCGCCTAGTGTTTCAACTGCGAGATCACGCCCGACAGCATGCCGATCATCTGGTCGATTTCAGCCTTCGTCACCGTCAGTGCCGGCATGAAGCGCAGCAGGTCTGGCCGTGGTGAGTTGAGTAGCAAGCCCTCTGGTTCGAGGTCGCGCGCCGCCTCGACGATCTTCGGTCCGATATCCTTGCCGAGTTTCAGCGCCCGCAGCAAGCCTTCGCCGCGTTCGCCTTCCAGGCCGTGCCGTTCGCACAGCATCAGCAATTGCGAACGCAGGTATTCGCCCTTGTCGAGCACGTCCTGCAGGAAACCTGGTGCGGTCAGTGCCTTGGTGACTGCCACGCCAACCGCCGTCATCAACGGATTGCCGTTGTAGGTACCACCCTGTTCGCCGGGCTCGAAGCAGGCGATCTCTTCGCGGCACAGGAGGGCCGCCAGCGGCACGCCGCCACCGATGCCTTTGCCAAGCGTCATGATGTCCGGTTCGACATTCGATAGCTGATGCGCGAACAGCATGCCGCAGCGGCCCATGCCGCTCTGCACTTCATCGACCATCATCAGGATGCCGTGCTTTTTTGTCAGGGCGCGTAATTGCTGCATGAATTCCCGCGTCGCCGGAATCACGCCGCCTTCGCCCTGTACCGGCTCGAGCATCACGCCGATGGTGCGATCGGTAATCAGTTTTTCGACACTGGCGATGTCGTTCAGGTCGGCCTTCGGAAAGCCATCGACCTGCGGCGCATACATGGTGTCCCAGCCGGGTTTGCCGGATGCAGACATGGTCGCGAGCGTGCGGCCGTGAAAGCTGTGGTCGAAGGTGATGATTTCGTAGCGATTCTCGCCCTTGTCGTTCTTGAATTTCTTGCCGTACTTGCGGGCGAGCTTGATTGCGCCTTCATTGGCTTCGGCGCCGCTGTTGGCGAAGAACACGCGGTCGAAGCAGGAATGTTCGGTCAGCAGACCGGCCAGGGCGATCGACGGCTCATTGAAGAATGCCGGCGAGGGATTGAGCAGCTTCTTCGCCTGCGTTGTCAGGGCGTCGGTGATGCACTGTGGCGCATGGCCCAGGCAATTCACGGCCCAGCCCTGCAGGTAGTCCAGGTAGCGTTTGCCGTTATGGTCGGTCATCCACATGCCTGCGCCTTCGGTAAAGACGATCTGCGGCCGGTTGGTGATGTACATCAGGGCGTTGACTTCGTACTGGTTGAATTCCATCGTAGGGCTCCTGGTCGGGATCTGCTGAAAAATATTGTTCGGTCTGGATTGATCAAAAAAAAAGCCACAGGGTTCGCCTGTGGCTCGGTGATCATGGAACGGTCACGTGCACGGCGTCGATCGCAAGCGATATGCGGCGCGGCGTCGAAGGATGTGCAGGGAAGTGTTCATGGATTGATAATAAAAGGTTTTTTGGGGTGCGTCAAAATTTTCTGTCATGGCTGCGCCAGATCGGCCTGGGTGGTGAAGGCGTCGGCCAGGAAGTCGTCCGGCGCCAGGCCACAATCGTTGACAAAATCGCGCTGCGCCGAATCGACCATGATCGGCGCGCCGCAGGCATAGACCTGGTGTCCCGACAGGTCCGGGAAGTCGTCCATCACGGCGCGGTGCACGAAGCCAGTCCTGCCCGTCCATGCATCCTCCGGCAGGGCATCCGAGATCACCGGCACGAAGCGGAAATCCGGTATCGTGCGCGCCCATTGCTCGCACAGCGCCGCCATGTAGAGCTCGGCAGGGCGGCGACCGCCCCAGTAGAGCGTCATCGGCCGCTTCGACTTGGTTTGGACGGCTTGCTCGACGATCGCCTTGATCGGTGCAAAACCAGTGCCGGAGGCGACCAGGATCATCGGCTTGTCGCTGTCTTCGCGCAGGAAGAAGGTGCCGAGCGGTCCCTCGAAGCGCAGGATGTCGCGCTCCTTCATGCCGTTGAAGACATGGTCGGTAAAGACGCCACCAGGCAGATGGCGGATGTGCAGGCTCAGCTGCTCGTCCACATGCGGCGCATGCGCCATGCTGTAGCTGCGCCGGTTGCCGTCCTTCAGGATGAACTCGATGTACTGGCCGGCGCGATACTGGAATTTTTCCGTGGCGGGCAGTTGCAGGCTGACGATCATGACATCGGCGGAGACGCGCTCCAGGCGCGCTACCCGCGATGGCATCTTGCGAACCGGGAAGTCGCCCATGGCCAGCACTTCGCGCACTTCGATCGTCAGGTCGGCCTCCGGCCGGGCGACGCAAAACAGTGCCATGCCGGCGTCTTCTTCGGCCGCGGTCAGGGCCTTGATCTGGTGCGAACCATGGATCACGCTGCCAGCCAGCAGTTTGCCCTTGCAGGTGCCGCAGGCGCCATTCTTGCAACCGTACGGCAGGCCGACGCCGGCGCGGATCGCTGCCGCCAGCACGGTGTCGCCGACATCGCACTCGAATGTTCGGCCGCTTGGCTGGACCGTTACCTGAAAAGTCATACAATCCCGGGAATGAATGCAACCGTGTCATTTGAAAAATCAACCAGCGCCAGACGCCTGGGCAAGCCGCGCCTGCTGATCCTGGGCTGCGGCGATGTCGGCATGCGCCTTTTGCCGCTGCTGCGCGAGCGTTTCCGGGTGTTCGCCCTGACCAGTCAACCGGCGCGCTGCGCGGACCTGCGCGCGGCGGGTGCGGTGCCGATCGTGGCTGACCTGGACCATGCCGACAGCTTGCCGCGGCTGGCGCGCCTGGCCAACGTCATTGTCCATCTCGCGCCGCCACAATCGAGCGGTGCGCAGGACCGCCGCACGCGCCGTTTGTGCGCTATTTTACCCGAGGGCGCGCACCTGGTTTATGTCAGCACCAGCGGCGTCTACGGCGATTGTGGCGGTGCCGCCATCGATGAAACCCGGCCGGTCAATCCACGCAATCCGCGCGCGGTGCGGCGCGTCGATGCCGAACAGGTCCTGCGGCGCTGGGCCAGGCGCAATCACGGCCACGTCACCATCCTGCGCGTGCCAGGGATCTATGCCGCCGATCGCCTGCCGCTGGAGCGCCTGAAAAAAGGCTCGCCCGCGCTGCTGGCCGAAGAAGACGTCCATACCAACCATATTCATGCCGACGACCTGGCGCGGATCATCGCGCTGGCGCTGGTGCGCGGCTTGCCGGGCAGGGTGTATCACGCGGTCGACGATTCGGACATGAAGATGGCGGCGTATTTCGATGCGGTCGCCGACGCCCATCGCATGCCGCGCCCGCCGCGCCTGCCGCGTGCGCAGCTGGAGCAGGAAGTCTCGCCGATGCTGCTGTCGTTCATGTCGGAGTCGCGCCGGCTGTCGAACCGGCGCATCAAGCAAGAGCTGGGCGTGCGCCTGCGCTATCCGACCGTGATGGCCATGCTGTCGGAAATCATCATCCCAGCCGAGGCACCATGAGCGCCAGCTTCTGGGAACAGGATGCGATGCAGGATGCCGATTGCATCGTCGTCGGCGCCGGCCTGATCGGTCTGTTGACCGCGCTCGAGTGGCGCGATGCCCATCCCGACGACACGATCATGGTGCTGGAACGCGGCTTGCTGCCCAACGGCGCTTCGAGCCGCAATGCCGGCTTTGCGTGCTTCGGCAGTTTGACCGAATTGTTGTCGGACATCGATGCGGTCGGCGCAGAAGCCACCGCCGCACTGGTGGCGCAACGCTGGCGCGGCCTTTCCCGGCTGCGTGCACGGGTCGGCGATGCCGCGATGGCGTTCGAAAACCTGGGCGGCTACGAATTGCTGACCGAATCGCAGCTGCCGGCGCTGGCGCATGTGGCGGCGGTCAATCGATTGTTGCAGCCATTGTTCGGCGCCGAGGTGTTCGAGCTGGATCGTCCCGGTCTGGCAAGCCGCGGTTTCGGCCCGCAGATTCACGCACTGGTCAAGAACCGCTTCGAGTCGCAGATCCACTCCGGCAAACTGATGCGCGCGCTGGCGAATCAGGCCGCAGCGGCGGGCATCGAAATCCATTCCGGCGCGACGGTGGAGGCGATCGACGAGACCGGCGACCTGGTCGAGCTGCGCGTGCGTGCGAGTCATCCCGCAGGTGAATCATCGCTGCCAAACGGGCCGACAATGCGCTTCAGGGCGCCGCGCGTGGGAATCTGTACCAACGGCCTGACAGCGGCGCTGCTGCCGGCAATCGGCATCACGCCGGCGCGAGGTCAGATCATCGTCACCGAGCCGATCACCGATCTGGCCTGGAGCGGTTGCCACCACTTCGACGAGGGATATTATTATTTTCGAAATGTAGGCAACCGGGTGTTGCTGGGCGGCGCACGCAACCGCGATTTCGAAGGCGAGCGCAGTACCGACCTGATCACCACGGATCTGATCCAGGCCACATTGCAGACGATGCTCGAGCAGGTGATCCTGCCAGGACGCAGCGTGCGCATCGAGCATCGCTGGGCCGGTTTAATGGGCTTTACGGCGGACAAGCAACCGGTGGTGCGAAAGGTTTCGCCAAACGTGGTGCTGGGGTTCGGCTGCAACGGCATGGGCGTGGCATTGGGTGCTGACATTGCGGCTCGCACCGCGGCGCTGCTGGCATGAGATCGCTGCGTGCGCTGGCGGTGGTCAGCGTCTTCGGCCTGCTGTTGTGGCTGGCGGTGAAGGATGGGCGCTTGCCGGCCTGGATACCTTGGCTGGCAGCGGCAGCCTCGCTGGTGGCGGCGATCCTGTATGCGATCGACAAACGCGCCGCGATCCGGGGTGATCGCCGCATCGCCGAATCCACGCTGCACCTGGCGGCGCTGGCGGGCGGCTGGCCGGGCGCGTTGCTGGCGCAATCGGTGTTGCGCCACAAAACCGTCAAGCGCCCCTTCCAGCAATGGTTCTGGTGCGCGGTCGCATTCAATTGCGCTCTACTGGCCTGGTTTGCGCTACGCTGACCCTATTTGGAAAATGAAAGTTTGAAATGACCTACGAAGAATTTCTCGATGAAGTAACGACGCTCCTGACCGAACTGTATGACCTCGACGATGCGGCAGCGATCAAGCTGGTGGTCGATGCGCAGGAAGCGGAGTTTTTCAGCCTGCATGACGATCTGCCGGCGATGTGCACCCACGAGCAGGCGAAGAAGGATGCGATCACCCTGTTCGAGCAAAAGCAGAACAAGCAGCGCACGCAGGAAAAACAGCAGCAGCGCGTGCGGCAGAAAAAGATCGCCAAGACACCAGGCAAGTAACCACTGCGCGGGTGCGCCCGACGCCTCAGGTCAGCGAGGCCGTCACTTTCAACACTTCTTCGGCAGTACTCACGCCTTCGATGATCTTCAGTGCGCCAGCCACCCGCAGCGGCTTCATGCCATCGGCGATGCTCTGGCGGCGCAGGGCGTGGATGTCGCAATCGTTGCGGATCATCCTGGAAAACGGTTGGGACACGGTCAGCAGTTCGTACAGGCCGGTGCGTCCGCGGAATCCGGTCTGGCGGCATTCGGTGCAGCCGACCGGGCGGTAGATCACCTCCGGTTTGGCGATGTCCCAACCCTCGGTCAGGCTGGTCCAGATCTCGTCGCTCATCTCGCCGCCTGGGGCCTTGCAATGGCTGCAGAGTGTCCGCACCAGGCGCTGCGCCATGATGCCGATCAGCGTCGATTCCAGCAGATAGTAGGGCACGCCGAGTTCGAGCAGCCGCATGACGGCCGAAGGCGCGTCGTTGGTGTGCAGCGTCGACAATACCAGGTGCCCGGTCAGCGCCGCCTGGATCGCCATCTCGGCGGTTTCCAGGTCGCGGATCTCGCCGATCATGATGATGTCCGGATCCTGCCGCATCAGGGCGCGCACACCGTCGGCAAAGGTCAGATCGATGCCATGCGCAATTTGCATCTGGTTGAACGATGCCTCGACCATTTCGATCGGGTCTTCCACGGTGCAGACGTTGACCTCTGAAGTGGCAAGTGCTTTGAGCGTCGTGTAAAGCGTCGTCGTCTTGCCGGAGCCGGTCGGGCCGGTCACCAGCACGATGCCGTGCGGCCGATTGGTCAGGCCATCCCAGCGCAAGGCATCAAGCGGTGGAAAACCGAGTTCCGGCAGCGTCTTGACCACCACTTCCGGGTCGAAGATACGCATGACGAGTTTTTCACCGAAGGCGGTCGGCAGGGTCGACAGACGCAGTTCGATTTCCTGGCCGCTCGCAGTACGGGTCTTGATGCGGCCGTCGAGCCGACGGCGTTTTTCGATCACGTCCATGCGGCCCAGCAGCTTGATGCGCGCGGTCATGGCGATCATCACCACGGCCGGTACCTGGTACACCTGGTGCAGGATGCCGTCGATGCGAAAGCGGATGGTGCTGAAATCGCGCTTCGGCTCCAGGTGGATGTCCGAGGCGCGCTGCTCGAAGGCATACTGCCACAGCCAGTCGACGATGTTGATGATGTGCTGGTCGTTGGCATCGACCTGCTTGTTGATCTTGCCGAGTTCGACCAGTTGCTCGAAATTGTTGCGCAGGTTGACGTCCTGACCGTTCGAACGGTGCGCCCCCTTGATCGATTTTGCCAGCGCAAAGAACTGCACCGTGTACTGGGCGATGTCGAGCGGATTGGCAATCACCAGGCGGATGCTGCGGCGCGAAATCTTGGCGATCTCGGTTTGCCAATCCGTGGCATATGGATCGGCCGTCGCGATCACCAGTTCGGTCGGCGTGATTTCGATCGGCAGGATATGGAAGCGGGCGGCATAGGTGGCCGACATGATGTCGGCGACCCGGGTGAAATCGATCTTCAGCGGATCGATGCGGACGTATTGCAGTTCTGCCTTGCCGGCCATCCATTCGCTCAGCCACTCGACCGTCAGCGGCCGGTGCGGCGGTTCCAGCATCTGCAGTTTGCAATTTGCCAGCGAGACGATCGGATGGGTGCCGGGCTTGGCATGTTTCTGGATGCCCAACGCGCGGTTGTAGTTGGCCTTGATCTCACCCCGGTCGAGAATGCCGTCATTCATCAGCCAGGTAAACAGCTGCTGCAGGTCGAGCGTTTTCGGGCGGGTTCGGGTCACCGTGGGGGACATGGCAGGCGTCGCGGGTCTCACTGAAGACGCCTGATTGGCGCCGGAATGACAAGCCTAGCAGGTGGCGGAAGGTTCTGTGTAGCAACCTTCGCTTTGTCCGGTCAAAACGCTTGTCTATCGCTCAACTTTGTTGGAAAACAGCGATTTCAAAACACTTTTTGCCAGACCTTGACGCCATTGACCCACGCCTTGGTTGGCAATTTTGTCTGTTGCGTAATTTGCAAGGCACGCGCATGCAGGGCCGCGTAGTCGATTTCCTGGCGGCGATTGAAGGCGATCGCGATCACGTTGCCATCGTGGACTTCGGGCAGGCATATCACTTCGGCGAAGGCGAAGCGGATCGCCTTCAGGTTTTTCAGATAGCTCGGATGGTCGCCGAACAGGTTGATTGTCATGACGCCGTCGTCGGTCAGGCAGGCGGCGCAGGCGGCATAGAATTCCGGCGTGTCGAGTACCGGGCCGCGCGCGGTGGCGTCATACAGGTCGACCTGCAGGATGTCGACGCTGTGGCGGTTTTCCGGCGCCATCACGAAATCCATCGCGTCCAGTTCGCGCACCTCCAGCCGGTCGTCGTTGGCCGGCAGCTTGAACATCGACTCGCAGATGGCAATGACCGACGGATTAAGTTCGATCGCCGTGACGCGCGCGGCCGGGAACTGGCGGTAGCAGAATTTCGTCAGGGCGGCAGTCCCCAGGCCGAGCTGGACAATATGACGTGGCGCTTCGACGAACAGCATCCAGGCCATCATCTGCTGGGCATATTCGAGTTCCAGCCAATCGGGTTTGCGCAGCCGCATCGCGCCCTGCACCCATTCGGTTCCGAAGTGCAGGTAGCGCACGCCATCCATTTCGGAAAGCGTCACCGGTGCGAACTTGGGTTTGCGCGGCGGCTTCGGTGCGGACGCGGTGTCGGCGTGCTTGCCTGGACCGGCCTTGCGATTGGCTTGCGCTTCGATGGATTTTCGTTTGATGAGCATGCCGCATTTTAACCGGAGCAATCGGGCCGCATCGATTCCCGGGAACGCCAAGGAAAATGCCCGTGCGTGGCAGAGTGCCAGGCACGGGCATCGAAGCGAAACCGGGCGCTCGCGCGCGGCTCCCCGTGAGCGGTCCTGCAACTCAGCGGCTGGCCATCCCCAACAGCATTTCATTCAAGCGCCGCACGAAACCGCTCGGATCGGTCAGCGCGCCGCCTTCGGCCAGCAGGGCCTGATCGAACAGGATGTGCGACCAGTCGGCGAACTTGCCGTCCTCGACCTTCAGGCGCTGCACCAGCGGATGGTCGGGGTTGATCTCCAGAATGGGCTTGGAGTCCGGCGCATTCTGGCCGGCCGCCTTCAGCATGCGCATCAGGTTGCCCGACAATTCGTTTTCATCGGCAACCAGGCAGGCCGGTGAATCGGTCAAGCGGAACGTCACGCGTACATCCTTGGCCTTGTCCGCCAGCGCTTCCTTCATCTTGCCGACCAGGTCCTGGTACTGGACTTCGGTTTCTTCATGCTGCTTCTTTTCGGCTTCGTCTTCGAGCGTGCCCAGGTCCAGGCCACCCTTGGCCACCGACGCCAGTTCCTTGCCCTCGAAATCCTGCAGGAACGACAGCATCCATTCATCGACCCGGTCGGTCAGCAACAGCACTTCCACGCCTTTCTTGCGGAAGATTTCCAGGTGCGGACTGTTCTTTGCAGCGCCGTAGGTTTCACCCGTGGCGTAGTAGATCTTGTCCTGGCCTTCCTTCATCCGTGCGACATAATCGGCGAACGACACCGTCTGTGCATCGCTGTCGGTGGCCGTCGAGGCAAAGCGCAGCAGTTTTGCCAGGCGTTCCTTGTTGCCGGAATCTTCGCCAATGCCTTCCTTCAGTACCTGGCCGAATTCGGTCCAGAATTTCGCGTACTTGTCCTTCTTCTCCTGCTCGTCGGCATTCGCCAGTTCTTCCAGCATCGACAGCACGCGCTTGGTGGAACCTTCGCGGATCACCTTGACGTCGCGCGACTCCTGCAACAGTTCGCGCGAGACGTTCAGCGGCAGATCGTTGGAGTCGATCACCCCCTTCACGAAGCGCAGGTAGACCGGCATCAGTTGCTCGGCATCGTCCATGATGAAGACGCGCTTGACGTACAGCTTGATGCCGCCGCGCTTGTTGCGGTCCCACAGGTCGAACGGCGCCCGGGCCGGAATGTAGAGCAGTTGCGTGTATTCGCTGCGGCCTTCGACCCGATTGTGGGTCCAGGTCAGCGGCGCCTCGAAATCATGGGAGACGTGTTTGTAGAACTCGGTGTACTGCTCGTCGGTGATGTCGGATTTGCTGCGGGCCCAGAGCGCGCTGGCCTGGTTGACCGTTTCCAGCTCGTCGCGAACCACGGTTTCCTTTTTCTCTTCGTCCCATTCCTCTTTCTGCATCAGGATCGGCAGCGAGATATGGTCGGAGTACTTGCGGATGATCGACTTGAGCTTCCAGCCCGACAGCAGTTCTTCTTCGCCGCTACGCAGGTGCAAGATGACGTCGGTGCCGCGCGATACCTTCTCGATGCCTTCGACGCTGTAGTCGCCCTCGCCGCCCGATTCCCAGCGCACGCCTTCGGACGCATCGGCGCCGGCGCGGCGCGTTTCAACGGTGATCTTGTCGGCCACGATGAAGCCCGAATAGAAGCCCACGCCGAACTGGCCGATCAGGGCCGCGTCGGCCTGCTGGTCACCGGACAGCTTGCCGAAGAACTCCTTGGTGCCCGACTTGGCGATGGTGCCCAGGTGCGAGACAACGTCGTCGCGGCTCATGCCGATGCCGTTGTCGGAAATGGTGATGGTCTTGGCTTCCTTGTCGAAGGTGACCTTGATTTTCACCTCATGGTCGTTTCCGTACAGGGCGTCATTGTTGATCGCCTCAAAGCGCAGCTTGTCGGACGCGTCGGACGCGTTCGAAATGAGCTCGCGCAGGAAAATTTCCT
>JAYUWF010000346.1:0-3496 GCA_043753685.1 Herminiimonas sp. | reverse complement strand
ATATTGGCTGGCTGCGGTGGTGGTGGCGGTACCGGTACCGCTACCGCTACCGGCGCCGGAGTCACCGTTGCGGTGCCTGTCGTTCAGGCTGGCACGCAAGTCACATATGCGCAGACGGTCGTGTTGGGAAGTCTGCTGCCGCATGCCGTCGGCTTCATCGATGCGCAGGGCACCAATAGCGCCTTGATCATCACGACAACCGCCTCAACCCTGCTGGCATCCGGGCAGACACCAGTCGTGGCAGTGCACCGCTCGTCGAAAGCGGCCGGTGCGCTGGCGGCATGCGTGTCGGCGCCGACCTCGAGCACGGGAACCATCGACGGCATCAATCTCGGCGTCAATATCAAGAGTGTCGCAACCCTGATCGATACCACGTGGACCCAGGCCAGCGATCAGGCAGCGGCGTGGGCCAGCATTGCGGCTGGAAGCACAGCAGGCCGCGCAGTCTTCGAAGGATGGGAAAACTGCGGCGCGAAGCCGGAAGGTCTGCCATCACCGGGGTCACTGCGAACGGTCAATGCCGACGGCAGTTTTACGGAAGATGTCTATGACGGCAATCCATCGACGAATCTGAACATCATCACTTTGCATGGCAGCGCGACACAGGCAGCGCAGATGCTGTCGTCCGAAGGTTATCTGAATACGACTCAACGCAACGCAGCAAAACGTGTCTGGCTGCGTGTCTATCGCAATACCGCGAATCAAACGATTCTGGTGGAGCAAGGGCTGCCGGAGTCAGGGTCGAGTACGACGTTGCCCGGTTACATGGCAGCGTATTTCATGCGATAGAACGTTTTTTACCAAAGCATATTAAAAAAGAAAAATCGCAGGGCAGCGACTGCAATGCCGTGGCTGAAGGTCGGGGCCACGACCATGTTCCAGTTCAAAGGCGCGCCTGCGGGTGCAGCCGGAGAATCACCGATCGAACAATAACAACCAACCAGAAGGAGACGACGTTGAAATTACGATCCCTATTGACTGCGCTACTGTCGGCAGCCTCTGTCTGCATCATCTCGCTGGGCAGCGCTCAGGCGGCACCGGCCATCACCATGGAAGAATTCATGGTGCCGTCGGGCGACCCCGGCATCGAACTGTATGTCCGTAACAAACACCCGGCAGGCGTGGCGACCTTTGCCGGCAACAAGATCCTGCTGTACGTCCACGGCGCTACCTATCCGGCAGAAACAGCATTCGACCTGCAACTCAACGGCTTCTCCTGGATGGACTACATTGCCGAACGTGGCTATGACGTCTATCTGGTCGATGTGCGTGGATACGGTCGCTCGACGCGCCCACCGGAGATGGCACAACCGGCGGCCCAGAACGCACCGATCGTGCGCACCGAAACGGCCGTCAAGGACGTCGGCGCAGCTGTCGACTTCATCCTGAAACGACGTGCCGTCGCCAAGATCGACCTGCTCGGCTGGTCATGGGGCACCGGCATCATGGGCGCCTATACCGCCCAGAACAACAATAAGGTCAACAAGCTGGTCCTGTTCGCACCGATCTGGTTGCTCAATACGGCGCCGGGGCTGGTGCCGAATGGCACGCCCCTGGGCGCTTACCGCTCGGTGACGATGTCATCGGCGCGTGACCGCTGGCTGGCCGGTGTTCCTGCCGATAAAAAAGCCGACCTGATTCCGGCCGGCTGGTTCGAAACCTGGTCGGCCGCCACGATTGCAACCGACCCGGTCGGCGCTGCATCGCAACCACCTGTGCTGCGGGCGCCGAACGGCGTGCTGCAGGATATTCGCGAGATGTGGTCCGTCGGCAAGCCGCAATACGATCCATCGCAAATCCGCGTGCCGACGTTCCTGGCACACGCCGAGTGGGATCAGGATTTGCCGTCGTATGTCATGCATGCGCTGTTCGCCAAGCTGACCAACACGCCCTACAAGCGCTATGTTGAAATCGGTGAAGGCACCCATACCGTGATCATGGAAAAAAATCGCATGCAATTGTTCCAGGCAGTTCAGCAATTTTTGGATGAAAACATCAAGTCGGGTGAGTAACGACTAGTTTCTAACGGCTAGTTTCGGTCAGCGCGGCGCTTGCCGCGCGCATCCCTTTTGCAAGGCAGCCCGGGGTGCGTGATTGTCGCGCCTGCGGCAGCGTCATGCAGGCACTGCTGCAGCGGAACACTGTATTTATTAATGCTTTGTCAGCACTGCCCGGCTTGATGGAAGTCGGGCGCAGTGGTGTTTCCATGTTGCCCAGCCTGACGCCGGTCATATCTGCTCCAGCAAACGTGATGACAATTTCCACGCAAATTTTTTTGTTCGTGCAATCGATCGTAGTCAGCCATTTTTCAGACAGCAGTTCCTTGCCTTCCAGTTGGAGCCGGGTGCCAGCGGGTTCAAATGGTTCCCCTACTGAAAGCGAACTGAAAGCTCACGCCTGTTATAGTCCGGCCTGCCAGTCGCCCGCCGACGCGGCTTCAACTATAAATTCAAACATATTCAGGAGATCACATGTTCCATCGCCATCCCACGGCAGCCATCCTCTGTGCGCTCGTTGCCAGCGCCGCCAGCAGCCTCGCCTTCGCCCAGTCCAACGTCACCGTCTATGGCTTGATCGATGCGACCCTTGGCACGAAGAACAATACAACCGGCAGCGGCGGTCGACTGACCGGCGTGCAGACCGCATGGTTCAGCGGCAACCGGCTCGGCTTTACCGGTACCGAGGATCTGGGTGGCGGACTGGCAGCGATCTTCAAGCTCGAATCCGAATACCTGATCGCCACCGGCGAGATGGACACCCCCGGCGTGATCTTCAACCGGGATGCCTGGGTCGGCCTGCGCAGCAACGACTTCGGGCAGTTCACGCTGGGCCGGCAAAATACACTGCCACGCGATTTCGCCCAGATCTACGGCGACCCGTATGGCAGCAACCTCGGGCTGGGCGAGGGTGGTTTTACCAACAACAATAACTTCAAGCAGATCATTTTCTATGCCGGCAGCGCCACCGGTACCCGCTACGACAACGGGCTGGTGTGGAAAAAAGTGTTCGGCAACGGCGTCGTCGCCGGCCTGGGTTACCAATTGGGCGAGGTTGCCGGCAGCTTTTCCAAGAACACCAGCAAGGCCGCGGCGATCGGCTACAACGGCACCGATTTCCTGGTGTCGGGCTTCATCAACGAAGCCAACGTCAACAATCTCATCCACAAGTCGTATTCGGTCGGCGGCAGTTACCTTCTTCCGACGGTGCGCATCAACGCCGGTTACTTCCACTACACGGCCGACCAGGGCACGCTGGGCGGTCGCACCGACAATGCCTACACCGTCTCGGCCAAATTGGCGCCGAGCGGCCTGATGGATTACGAACTCGGTTATCAGATCATGAAGACCCAGAACGGCGCCATCAGCAAGGGCGGCAGCACCGTCAGTGCCTACGCCGATGGTTCGACTGCACCGAGCACCGGCACCGGCAAGAAATCGACCCTCTACGGTTCGGCTTTCTACCACCTGTCCAAGCGGACCGAACTGTATGTCGCCGC
>JAYUWF010000345.1:0-10587 GCA_043753685.1 Herminiimonas sp. | reverse complement strand
ACGAATGCATGGCGAATTTTTCGATCCGCAAGCCGACACTGCGCGAAGGGAACCTGAATTTTTCGATTGGCACACCGCTGGCGGAAGCGCAGCGCGAAACCATCCTGGCGACCTTGCGCCACTACAGTGGCAACAAAAGGCTCACCGCCGAAGCACTCGGGGTGAGCCTAAAAACGCTCTACAACCGACTCAAGGAGTACTGATGTCGGAGTACTGATGCCGCCGCAGCGTCAATTCACGATGTGGTCGAGCGGCGTTCGCCCGCATGCGCAAAAAATCCGAAGTAGCCTGAAACCAGCGCCGTTGCTGCATGCAGCCAGACATCGTGCCCGTGCAGGGGCAACATCCCGAACAAGGTGTTTGCAGCCGGCAGCAGGCCAAGCACCGTCAGCAAGGCAAAGACGATGGCGATCGTCTTTGCGTACACCGTCGCGCGTTCCGTACTGCTTGCCACGGCCAGACCCCAGAGTCCCACCAGGAGATGCACCACCGTGTGCAGCACGTTGACGGGGAAAAGATGCAGCAAGTGACCGTAGAGCGCCGTCACGCCGAGCTGCGGGCTGTCGGGCGGCGGCGGCGACAGCAGCGCGGGAATGAAACCCGCAATGCCGACCAATGTGTAGACCAATCCAAATATGAATGCAAATCGTCGAATCGCCATGCTTTATCCTTTCGAAAAGTGACGATGCATCATCTGCAGCTTCCATGCCATCCTTTCGTGGCGATGATCAGCCGGACGCGCACGGCAACATGCGTTCGACATTTGTCGGGCCGTGCGATGGAAGGGTTCGGGTTGTCGCAGTCCCGCGAGCCGCGCAGTGGGTGAATACACAATGCGCAGATTTACCAATCATGGCCAAACTTACCGGCTGCTGAGGCAAACTGCCTTGCAAGCGGTTTACAGGTCGATCGGGTGAATCATTCAGCCAAGCGCTGCAAGGGACCGGCGTAAAGCAGCTGGGGTATATGACTGGAGTTCAATAACGACCGGAGTCAAACGACTGGATCGGGCAATCGATCAGGCCAACGCCGGCTGCATCCGTTCCAGCGCGCGCAGCAGGAGCGCCGGGTCGCCCGTGGCCAGCGCACGCGAATCGGACAATACCTGACGAAACGCGCGGGCATGTGGCAGGCCGGCCATCAGGCCGAGCATGTGGCGGGTGATGCTGTTGAGGCGCGGTCGTCCCCGGTAGAATTCCAATCCGGTTGCAGTGGCGTCGGCACTAGCGTGTGCTCCGGACCCGGGCGCCGGCGCGGCGAGTTGGGCGCGAATGTATGGCAGCATCGCGTGCACCACGTCGCTGCGGGTCGGTGGCGGCGTCGGGTCGCCATAATAACGGGCATCGAACCCGGCCATCAGATACGGATTGTGATACGCCTCACGGCCGAGCATGACGCCGTCGACCTGCATCAGGTGCAGGTCGATTTCAGCCAGCGACTTGATACCGCCGTTGAGAATGATTTCAAGATCGGGAAATTCACGCTTGAGGCGGTAGGCGAACTCGTATTGCAGCGGCGGAATCTCGCGATTTTCTTTCGGACTGAGTCCCTTCAGGATGGCGCTGCGGGCATGGACGATGAAGGTACTGCAGCCGGCGGCGGCGACCGTGCCGACAAAGTCGCGCATGAAATCGTACGAACACTGGTCATCGATGCCGATGCGGTGCTTGACGGTGACGTCGATCGACACCGCGTCGCGCATGGCCTTGACACAATCGGCCACAAGCGCCGGCTCGGCCATCAGGCATGCGCCGAAGGCGCCTTTTTGCACCCGCTCCGACGGGCAGCCGCAGTTAAGGTTGATTTCATCGTAGCCCCATTGCTGGCCCAGGCGCGCGCTGGCGGCCAGGTCGGCCGGCTCGCTGCCGCCCAGCTGCAGCGCCACCGGATGCTCGTGCGCGCCGAAGTCCAGGTGCCGCGCGACGTCGCCATGCAGCAGCGCACCGGTGGTCACCATCTCGGTATAGAGCCAGGTATGCCGTGTGATCTGCCGGTGGAATTGCCGGCAGTGGCGGTCGGTCCAGTCCATCATGGGCGCCACGCATAGCCGCCGCGAAGCCGTTGGCGGCAGCGGGTCCGGCGCTAACAAGGCAGCATCGTCTGGTAAAAAAACTGGGTTCAAGAGTCAGTCCTACGGTAAAAACAGTATTGTACCGACTCGCCGCGCCCGCCCTGCCGCGCATAAACTTGCTACCATGACGGCAAGCTCACCGCCGCAAGGACCCTTCGCCATGCCGACTCCCATCAATACCGACCATTTCTGGATGCCGTTCACGTCCAACCGCCAGTTCAAGGCAAAGCCGCGCATGCTGGTGTCGGCCTCCGGCATGCATTACCGCACAGACGATGGCCGCAGCATCCTCGATGGGACGGCCGGCCTGTGGTGCGTCAATGCCGGGCATTGCCATCCGAAGATCGTGTCGGCGATCGCCGAACAGGCTGCCGCGATGGATTTCGCGCCCGTGTTCCAGATGGGCCATCCAATCGCTTTCGAAGCTGCCAGCGCGCTGGTGGCGATCGCACCCGAAGGCTTGAACCGCGTGTTCTTCTGCAACGATGGCTCGGAAGGCGTCGATACGGCGCTGAAGATCGCGCTGGCGTATCACCGGGTTCGTGGCGACAGTCTCAAGACCCGCCTGATCGGTCGCGAGCGCGGTTATCACGGCGTCGGCTTCGGCGGCATCGCCGTCGGCGGCATTGCCGGCAACCGCAAGCATTTCGGGCCTGCCCTGCCCGGCGTGGACCACATGCGTCACCCGCTGGATATCGGCCGCAATGCGTTTTCGCGCGGCTTGCCGGAACATGGCGCCGAACTGGCCGACGAGTTCGAGCAACGTCTGCTGGCGCTGCACGATCCGGCCACGGTGGCCGCCGTCATCGTCGAACCGGTACAAGGCTCGACGGGCGTGATCCTGCCACCCAAGGGCTATCTGCAGAAACTGCGCGCGATCTGCGACCGGCACGGCATCCTCTTGATTTTCGATGAAGTCATTACCGGCTTCGGCCGGCTCGGCACACCGTTCGCGGCCGACTATTTCGGCGTGGTGCCCGACATGATCGTCTGTGCCAAGGGCCTGACCAATGCATCGGTGCCGATGGGCGCGGTGATCGTGCGCCAGGATATCCATGATGCCTTCATGGCGGCGGCGCCCGAGAATGCGATCGAGTTCTATCACGGCTATACCTACACGGCGCATCCGCTTGCGTGCGCCGCCATGCTGGCGACGATGGCGGTCTATCGTGAAGAACAATTGTTCGAACGTGCCGCAGCCAGCGCCGCCTACTTCGAAGACGCCGCGCACAGCCTGAAGGGCCTGCCGTTCGTCAAAGACGTGCGCAACCTCGGGCTGGTATGCGGCATCGAGCTGGAGAGCATTCCCGGCAAGCCGACGGCGCGCGCCTTCGACGTGTTCCTGAAATGTTTTTGGGAACAAGGCGTGCTGATCCGTACCACGGGCGACATCATTGCGCTATCGCCGCCACTGATCATCGACCACGGCCAGATCGACGAACTGTTCGGCAGGATCGGCGCGGTGTTGAAAGCCCAGCGCAGCGTCATGCCGGCAACGACCGTGGCAGCCTGATCAATCGACCGATGACGTTCCCGGAATTCGGGATGCGATCGAATCATCGTCTGCCTGGAGTGTCTCGTCGCCCAGCATCCACGTCATCAAGGCTTCCGAGGCCAAGGGCCGGCTCAACAGATAGCCCTGACCTTTCTCGCAACCGAGCTCCCGGACGACCTCGAGCTGCGCATGCGTCTCGATGCCTTCGGCCACCGTGTTCATGCCCAGACTGTGCGCGACCTTGACCGTTGCATCAATCAGCAGCTTGTGATGATGACTGGTGTCGGCCTGGGAGACGAAGGAACGATCGATCTTGACGGTATCGACCGGCAAAAGATGGAGACAGGCCAAGGACGAATAGCCTGTTCCGAAATCGTCGAGCGCCAGCTTGATGCCGAGCGCCTTCAGTTCGTGCAGTTGCAATTGCACTTTTTCATCTTGCGCGGCGAGACTTTCGGTAATCTCCAATTGGAGGCAATTGACGGGGATGCCGGTGACCTGAAGGATCACACGTACCCGTGCCAGCCATCCTGGCTGCGCCAGCTGAGCGCGTGACAGATTTACCGCCAACAACCGTGGCGCGTGCGGTCCGAGCGTCGCCTGCCAGTGCATGAAATCGCGGCAGGCCGTTTCCAGGACGAAGTCGCCCAGCTCGCCGATCAATCCGCAGTTTTCCGCAATGCTGATGAACTCGAGCGGCGGCACCACGCCGTTGTGCGGATGCTGCCAGCGTACCAGCGCCTCGACGCCGGCGCTGCGCTCGATGCGGCCCGGCAGCGTCAGGCCAACCAGCGGTTGGTAGACCACGAACAGTTCTTTCTCGAACATGGCGCGCCGCAGGTCGGCTTCCTTGGCGCCCTGGTGCGCAGCGCGTTCGCGCATCGAGGCATCGAACACCACGTAGCGCGCACCACCGGCCCGTTTTGCCTCGACCATGGCAATGCTCGCATCCTGCAGGACGGCATCGGCATCGGCATCGGCACCGACCTGCGCCATCATGACCAGACCCATGCTGACGCTGCAATTGACGCGATGCATCCGCGTGACATAAGGTGCGGACAAGACATCCAGGATGCGCCGCGACACCGCAAGCAAATCGTCCACCCGCCGCATACCGCCGAGGATCACCACGAATTCGTCACTGCCGATCCGCGCGGCCATCTGGTTGAGCCCCGGTGGCGTGCCGATCCGGTCGCCAGGACGCAGGGTCGAGCGCAGGCGTTCCGCCATCAGGCCGAGCACTTCGTCGCCAGTCGCGTGCCCCAATGCATCGTTGATTTGCTTGAAGCGGTCGCAATTCATGAACAGCACGGCGCAACCGCCACCGGCGCTGCTGCCGCCGGTTTGCGTCGAATCGATCATGCCCTGCAATTGCTCGCGCACTGCTTCCCGATTCGGCATCTGCGTCAGGGTATCGGTGCGAGCCGCGTCACGCAGTTTGCGCAACAGTTTTTGCTGTTCGCGCGCGGCTTCCAGCGTGGCGTCGGCCAGTACGGCCATCAGGTGCCCGTTCTCCAGTTTCATCAAACTGATCGAGAGCACCTCGATGTCGTGTCCGCGAACCATTGTGCCCAGGTGAATGCGCAGGGATTCGCAGACCACACCGGTCGGCGCGGTGTAATCAAGCGTCATCTGATGAAGCTGCGGCGCCACCGACTTCAGCACGTCAAAAAGGTTGGCCAGCTCGGCATTGGGCGCCAGCGGCATGAGCAGTTGGGCGGCCATCGGGTTCAGCATCTCGATCGTCCCCGCCGCAGTGGTTTCGGCCAAGCCGACCGGTGCACGATACAAGAACGCAATCAGCGCTTCGTAACTGTCGTTGGCGCCACCGGTTTCCACAGTGTTCGTCATGCCATCAGCGCAGTGATCCAGTGGTATCGGCAACCGAACACCACGATTCGATTCGATTGCGCCCCTGTGCCTTGGCCGCATACAGCGCCTGGTCGGCGCGCTTCATCAAACCGTCGAGCCCGAGCACGCTCTCGTTCATCGTCGCGACGCCGCCACTGACGGTGTAGCTGATGTCCACGCCATCGATCCGGAGCAGCTGTAACGCAACCGCTTCGCGCAGGCGTTCGGCAACCAGCATTGCTCCGTCCAGATCGGTGGACGGCAGTAGCACGGCAAATTCTTCGCCGCCGACACGCGCCACAATGTCGATCTGCCTGAAGGTCGCCGTCATTGCGTTGGCCAGCTCACGCAGGACGGCATCGCCCGCCGGATGGCCATACCGGTCGTTGATTTTCTTGAAATGATCCGCATCGAACAGGATGAGCGAAAGCGGCCGCGGGATGCGCCGCCTGCGCTCCAGCTCGACTGCCGCAGCATCGAAAAAGGCACGACGATTGGCCAGGCCGGTCAAATGATCGCAGGCAGTGGCGCGCCGATGATTTTCGCTCGCCTCGCGCTTGTCCGTAATGTCCCGGATGATCAGGCAGTAACTCGGATCCGCCGCCTGCTCGTCGGCGTCGGATCCGCCCTGCAAGTGCAGCGGCGCAATCATGGTGCTGGCCCAATACACCGTGCCATCGCTCCTGAGCTGCTCGCCATCGGCCAGGCTCCAGCCGTTCGAATCGGCTTCGGCCAGGCGATCCAAAAGGCGATCGGATGTGGTGGCGCCGCTAGGGAAAAAGACGGAATAGGATTTCCCGACCAGTGACTCGCGCGCAAATCCAGTGACCCGACCGATACTGGGATTCCATTCTTCGATGATCCCTGCCTTGTCGAGGCTGACCAGCGCATAATCGGAAATGCCCGTCATGATCGCATTGAACCAGGCATCGTTCTGCCGCAGTTGCCGCTCGCGCTTGACCTGAAGCGAGACGTCGGCGATGACGGCCATCAGCCGCTGCGCATCGAGCTTCAACAGACTCAGCGACAATACCTGCGGATCGGATTTTCCGGCTAATCCGGCGGTAATCTGGATTCGAAGAGCATCGCAGATCATGCCGTGCGACCCGGTGAACGAGGCACACAGATGGCGCAGTTCCGGTGCAACCGGCTCGAACACATCGAACAGGTTGCTGAGGTTCCCATCACGCGAAATCGGCAGCAACAGCTGCGCGGAAATCGGATTGATCATCACGATCTCGCCGTCGCTTCCCGTCTGTGCCAGCCCGACCGGCGCCAGGTAAAGAAACTGGATCAGGGCCTCATAGTCTTCTTCAATGCTGGGCAAGGCGCTCACAGTGATCGCAGCACCAGTACATAGCGCGTCTGCGAGCCCGGCTCGGCAAGCAGCCGCAACTTGACCTTGATCGGGCGCATGCGCAGCGTCAGCACGTAGTCGATCGTTTCGTCGAGGGTAGTTCCGTTGGCAGCGGCCTCCTCGAAGCGATGGGCGACCATGAAGTTGTTCATGCATGGCGCCACGGTAGTGAACAGCGGATGGCCAATCACGCGTTCGCGCGACAATCCGGCGTATTTCGACTCGAAGGTGTTGTACAACGTGACTGTGGTGTCAGCGTCGAAACCGATCACGCCAAAAGCGAGCTCATCCAGCTCTGCTTCGCCAAGCGCATCGATGCAGGAGCCCAGTTCAGGCTGATCAAACCGAAGGGATAAAACAGGGTTCATTGGTTAGTCTTTCGTAAGTGCACCGGCATCTCGAGACAGGCACTCGACGATGCAGCAGGAACAAACGTTAGCTTAACTTAATTTCTCTGGTGTAACTTATCAGAGTGTGCCGATGGGTCTTTCACGCAACAAATTTCGGGTCGGCGGGCCAGCTTTTCGCTGGCATTACCCATCCAGTAGAAGTGGACAATTTGGAAAACATGATGAACGGCCAGGATCGGGCCCGTGGTCATCTTTGCGCATCTGCTGGAGCAGAATTCGAACAGTCGAGCCGACGCGCTGCGGGCACTGCGGAGGGAGGCCAACGGGCAGCGGCCCCCGCAGGGCCGCCGCTGTTGGCGAGTGACGAATGATTTTTCTTGCGGTGTTTCAGATCTGCGATTCGGTCGAAACATTGCCGCCCTGACCCGGCTCGATGATGGAAGGGTCCTTGATCGCTTGCTCAACCCGGCCGTACGCGGCCATCACGCCTTCGTAATAACCTGGATAGCCGTCGGCAAATCCTCTTTCTCCAGGCTGCAGGCTGCCAGTGTTGTAGGCAATCAGACCGCGCTCGAGATCGCCGTCGGCGCGGTTGATGTACTCCTTCATCACGTAGGCGCCGGTGAAGAGGTTGGTCGCAGCATTCGCGGTGGTCGGCCACACGCCCGGGGCGGTTTGAATCGGATTGATGTTGTTCGGCACCAGGATTCGTCCGAATTTGTTGTCGCCGGTTTCAACTTGTGCGTCGGCATACAGGAGGGCCGGATCGATTCCGGTGGCCGCGCCTGCAGCTTCGAACATTTTCCCGTACGGCAAGCCCTTGAGCCTGCCTTCGCCTTTCTGTGACGGGTCGGTCAGTAACGTCGGATCGATGTCGTTGATGACTGCATTGATATCGTCGACGGTGGTCGGCGTTTCGCTGCGCTCGCCGCCGTTTTGCGGTACCGGACGCAGCGGGTGCGTGCCTTCACCGACGGTGCCGGCGGCAGGAAACGTGCCGACCGGCTGTTGAGCGTCCGTGTTCGATGACATCAGCCGGGTCTGACTCGGAACGACATCCTGAACCATGCCGTTAAAGGCCGGGCCTACGCCATCGGATTGTTGGTCCGGGCGCGCCTGCTGCTCAGCCGGCGGCTGCCATTGCAACCTCGACGACGTGGTTCGAGAAACGGGTGAAATGCAGCAACACATGTTTACCTCGCTGGTAGGTTCAATTTGGAAGGCGACGCTTGTCGTCGTCCCGGAACTGTTTGCCGGATGGTCGAAAAAGTCGTCGGGGCCTGGATTGAAGTCTATGCGGCGGGGTAAAAACCAGACCAGCAATAGCGAAATATCATTCTTGATGCAGAAGTTCGCCTGAACGTGATCGCCACTCTGTGGAGCCGATCCGAATTTTTTGGCCTGGAACCGCATTGCAAAAATGCGATCAGACAATAAAAAACCTGCGCCATCAGACTGCCGTTGCGGCAAGCTTGAAGTGCAGGTTTTCAGGGTGGTCCGATGCACGCCGGCGAGCGCCGGCGCCGTGTGCTACCAAAGTCTTATGCTGCGTCGCGCGATGCCTTCTTGCGCTCATGCTCTTTCAGGAAGCGCTTGCGCAGGCGGATACTTTTCGGCGTGATTTCCACCAGCTCGTCGTCGTCGATGAATTCGACCGCATACTCGAGAGACATCTGGATCGGCGGCACCAGGCGCACTGCTTCGTCGGTACCCGACGAACGCACGTTGGTCAATTGCTTGCCCTTGATCGGGTTGACCACCAGGTCGTTGTCGCGCGAGTGGATGCCGATGATCATGCCCTCGTACACCGGATCGTTATGGACCACGAACATGCGGCCACGATCCTGCAGCTTCCAGATCGCGTAGGCGACAGCCTGGCCATCGTCCTGCGAAACCAGAACGCCGTTGCGGCGGGCGGCCATTTCGCCCTTGGTGTTGTCGACCGGCGCATACTCGTCGAAAATGTGGCTCATCAGGCCGGTACCGCGGGTCAGGGTCATGAACTCGCCCTGGAAGCCAATCAGGCCACGTGCCGGAATCCGGTATTCGAGGCGCACGCGCCCCTTGCCGTCCGACTCCATGTTGGTCAGGTCGCCGCGACGGCGGCCGAGCTCTTCCATGACACCGCCCTGGTTGACTTCCTCGACGTCCACCGACAGCAGTTCGAACGGCTCATGGCGCACGCCGTCGACCATCTTGAACACCACGCGCGGACGCGAGACGGCCAATTCAAACCCTTCGCGGCGCATGTTTTCGATCAGGATCGTCAGGTGCAATTCACCGCGGCCGGAAACTTCGAAAATCGTGTCGTCGTCGGTCGGCGCCACGCGCAGCGCGACGTTGGCCTTCAATTCACGGTCCAGGCGTTCGCGCAGCTGGCGGCTGGTGACGAACTTGCCTTCGCGGCCGGCCAATGGCGAATTGTTGACCATGAAGTTCATGGTCAGTGTCGGCTCGTCGACTGTCAGCATCGGCAGCGCGTCCGGCGTCTCCGGCGCACACACGGTGGTGCCGATGCCGAGCTCGTCGATACCGTTGATCAGGACGATGTCGCCAGCGACGGCTTCTTCGACCAGCACGCGGTCCAGGCCCTTGAAATTCAAGACCTGGTTGATGCGCGCCTTGCGCGGCACACCATCCGGGCCGTCCATGATGATCACGTCCTGCAAGGCGCGCACCCGACCGCGGGTGATGCGGCCGATACCGATCTTGCCGACATACGAAGAATAATCGAGTGAGGAAATCTGCAGCTGCAGAGGGCCGTCCTGATCATCCTCACGGGCTGGAACGTGCTGCAGGATGGCGTCGAACAGCGGCTTCATGTCGCCTTCGCGCGCATTGGCATCGAGGCTCGAATAGCCGTTCAGGGCGGAGGCATACACCACCGGGAAATCGAGCTGCTCTTCCGTTGCACCCAGCTTGTCGAACAATTCGAACGTGGCATTGATGGCCCACTCGGCGCGCGCGCCCGGACGATCGATCTTGTTGACCACGACGATCGGCTTCAGGCCGAGGGCCAGCGCCTTGCGGGTGACAAAGCGGGTCTGCGGCATCGGGCCTTCCTGCGCATCGACCAGCAGCAGCACGCTGTCGACCATCGACAGCACGCGCTCCACTTCGCCGCCGAAGTCGGCATGGCCGGGGGTGTCGACGATGTTGATGTGGGTGCCTTCGTATTCGACGGCACAGTTCTTCGACAGAATCGTGATGCCGCGCTCTTTTTCAAGATCGTTCGAATCCATCACGCGGGCATCGACCTGCTGATTGTCGCGGAAGGTGCCCGACTGTCGCAGCAGCTTGTCGACGAGGGTGGTTTTGCCGTGATCGACGTGGGCGATGATGGCGATGTTGCGGATTGCGCGTTTTGTGTTTGACATGCTCTTGGAGAACGGTGGGAATGCGTGGCCGAGTGCGTGGTTCGCGCGAGACGGTTGCATGGGTTCGCAAGGGCGTCGCGTAGAAA
>JAYUWF010000344.1:0-10603 GCA_043753685.1 Herminiimonas sp. | reverse complement strand
TGCTATCCGTTTTGCAGAAGGAAATGACTCAGGTGTCGCGACAACAGGCGTTTACAGCAAAGTTACCGCTAAAAGCGTCACCGAAACTAACAACGGCTAAAAATAATTTCGTCGGCAAGTTCATCGCCTTGCCGCATGGCGTGCAGACGGTGCTGCCTTCCGGCACCAACATCGCGCAACTCAAAACCGGCGACTTCAACGGCGACGGCAATGCCGACTATGCGTTGAACCTGATCATCGGCACCGGTACTGCACCGGCCCCGACGTTGGTCTATCTGGGCGACGGCAAGGGCGGTTTTATCGATGGCACCGCATCGGTCTTCGCTGCCGGCTCGGCACTGGCGGTCGCCGGCGGCGGGCGCACGCTGGTCGGCGACTTCAACCGCGACGGCATCACCGATATCTTCCAGCTCGATTTTGGCGACGACGCGCCGCCATTTCCCACTGGGCTCAACAAGCTCTACCTGTCCAACGCCGGCACGCATCAACTGGTCAATGCATCGGATTCCCTGCACTTGCCATCCGCGCTCAACCACGGCGGCGCGGTGGGCGACGTCAATGGAGACGGTTACCTCGATATCCTGGTCAATACACTTGACCGCGGGAACGTGTTGCTCATCAATGACCGGACTGGTCACTTCACGGATCAATCAGCGCTGATTCCCCATCCGACGGTGTTTGCATTCAACACGACGCAAGCGCAGACCAACACTTACTCCGGCATCATCGATGTCAACAACGACGGCCATGCCGATATCATTCTCGGCAAGTGGGATAACGTGACCTCGACGCCGACGTCGCAAGTCCTGCTCAACGACGGTACCGGCAATTTCACCAAAACCGCGCCGATCGCGCTACCGCAGAGTGCGGTCGGCGACGATGTCGTGCTGGACGTGAGGCCGATCGACCTGAACGGCGACCAGTTGCCGGACCTGATGCTTTCGATTACCAACGGCGGCGACCGGGCGCATTTTTATCAGGTGCCTTACATCCAGTTGCTGGTCAATGACGGCGGTGGGCACTTTCATGACGAAACGGCGGTGCGGCTGCCACAGAATGCTGCGTACCGGAATGCACAGGGGAGTGCGGAGTGGTTCAATTCGCTGACGCCAGTCGATTTCAATCATGACGGCCATCCCGATATTCTTGCCAATGGCGCCGGTGGTCCGGCGCACTCGATCGTCTATCTGAACCAGGGTGACGGCACCTTCAAGGAAGCCTGGCGCTCGGCGGAGGGATTCCACGCCGTTGCCCTCGATGTGGATCGCAATGGCATGGCTGACGTGGTGTCCGTCGCATCCACTGGCAGCGCGGACGTCGGTCTCAATCAGTTCATCGACCAGCATGTCTACAACGCCGCCTCGGGTGGCGGCAGTGGCAGCGGCGTGGGTGACGATACGATCAAGGGCAGCAGCGGCAGCGACCGCATGCTCGGTATCAGCGGCCATGAAGTCATCGACGGCGGCGACAGCCTCGATACCCTGATCATGCTGGGCAAGGCGGCCGACTACTCGACGGTGAAAACCGCTACAGGCTTCCAACTGACCGAACTGGCCCATCCGCTAAACACGGCGTCGCTGGCGAACATCGAACGGATTGTGTTCGCCGACAGCGCGCTTGGTCTCGATATCAACGGCACCGGCGGCGAAGCTTACCGGTTGTACCAGGCGGCCTTTGCACGCCAGCCCGATCAGGCCGGGCTGGGATTCCAGATAAATGCGCTCGATACAGGTTTCAGCCTGTCGGCAGTAGCGAAAAATTTCATCGACAGTCCGGAATTTGCACGCACCTACGGCGGGCTGGACGACAAGCAGTTCGTGACGCAGCTGTATGCCAACGTGCTACACCGGGTGCCGGACAGCGCTGGACTGGCGTTCCATGTCGGCCACCTCGCAACCGGCCTGCTGGCGCGCCAGGACATTCTCGCGCAATTCTCCGAATCACCGGAAAATCAGGTTAATGTGATCGGCTCGATCCAGAACGGCATTCCGTTTCTGGTGCATGGCTAGCGTGCGGCTGCCCAAGCGTTAGCTTCGACAAAAATTGACCATGTAGGGGCGCGTGCCCTGACATCAGCACGGGATCCGGGGTGTAAAAAATACTTCTGTACTGGCTGGTCTCTGTGACCGTCGCGGATTTCAACGGCGGCGGTCGGAACGACATTTTTCTGACGGCGCCTAACGAACGTCCGTTCATCGCCACGCCCAGCAGGGCTTATGTGTCGAGACCGGATTCGAGGTTCGGCAAGATCACGCTCAACGATTTGATAATGGCGCATCATGGCACTGTGGACGGTAAGCCAACCGTGCTGGCTAAGTACCCAACCCAGAATAAATTGTGAATGTCTGCGGCGCTGATGGTCGCGCTGCGGCGTTGGTCTCCCCTTGCAGTGCTCGCACTGCGGCGGGTCGAGAAGGAGCGTCAGCTTGCAAGCTGATGCCGTTTCGCAAGCGTAGGGCATGCCCTACGAATTCCTTGCTCCACCGCCTTGCATCGCATCCCATCAGGACCACATCCATTTCCCAATTTATCCTGGCCGGGTACTTAGCTTCAATCAAGCCATGGCAACGCCGATCCATAGCTATGGTGGGCAGGGCAGATTCGACACCAACAACACTGCCGGCTTCGTCGGCGCCATGTCGGTGACGGAAGCGGACTTCCGCAGCGACTGCGTGATCCAGATCATCTATGGCGATGCCTGCAATGGATTCGATCATCCTCAAAATGCGGACAACATCCTCACGAAAGCCGCATCCCCATTCCAAGGTATAAATGCATTTCTAGAACCATTTTTCTTGCAAATTTAATCTTCCTATTAAACAATAGTGTTGTTTCTTTCGCACTACTTCTGTTCAAAGGATTTTTAAATAATGGCAACATATATCAGCGTAAATGACCCAGTCGTCAACGAGGGCGCCGGATTCATCGAGTTCACAGTCAAACTGAGTGCTCCAAGTACGTCGAACATTACGGTCAATTACACTACCGCCGACAATACCGCCAGCTACGGCTACTCGACGACATCAGACTACATTTATTCGTCAGGAACGTTGACGTTTGCTGCAGGCGTGACCTCGCAAGTCGTCCGGATCGCCATTGGTGACGACAAGTTGATCGAGGCGCTAAAGAGCTTCAACCTGCACCTGACCGGCGCGGTCAACGCCGTGGTGACCAAAGCGGACGGTTTTGCATTGATCGTCGATAACGATACAATCGCAGACACTGCCAATCCCGCCCATCTCTCCGTGCGCGACGTTGTCGTCGACGTGAGCAGCGGTACCGCCACCTTTGTGGTGCTTCTTGATAAGGCAACGACCAGCGGCTTCAACGTCGACTACAGCTCGGCACCCGGCAGCGCAGCCGCGAACCGCGACTACACACCAGTGGCCGGCAGCCTTTCGTTCGCCGCAGGTGAAACGGTAAAAACAGTCACGGTCAATTTGCTGACTGCGCCCGGTGCCAGCGGGCCGGAAACATTCAGCCTCAACCTCGGCGCGGTAACGGGTCCGGCAGCAGGCACAGTACAGGTCGCCGATGGCAGTGGCCAGGCATTGATAGGCAACCATGGCCAGACTGCACTCGCCACGCCAAATATTTCGATCAGTAACCCGGTGGTTGGGGAAGGCGGCGCATACGTCGATTTCGTCGTCAGTCTGAACGCGCCTGGGGTCCTGCCGGTCACCGTCAACTACGCGACCAATGACGGTACGGCCAGTTACGGTTACTCGAACACCAGCGACTACATCTACACGTCCGGCACCCTGGTGTTTGCGCCGGGCGTCACGACCCAGACAGTGCGAGTGCCGCTCGGCGATGACAACGTGGTTGAAACGCTCGGCAGTTTCAAGTTGCAGCTTACCGGCGCGACCAATGCGACGCTCAGCGTCAATTCAGGCACAGCGACAATCGTTGACAACGACACGCTGGCTGATACCGCGCATGTCGGTAATCTGTCGATGCGCGACGTAATCGTCGATGTAAAAACCGGCATTGTCACCTTCTCCGTAATTCTCGACAAGGCCGTATCGGACACCTTCAGCGTCGACTACGGCAGCGTGCCGGGAAGCGCCACGGCAAACAAGGATTACATTCCGGTAGCCGGTAATCTGACGTTCGCGCCAGGTGAAACGGCCAAGACCGTGACGGTCAATCTGCTGGACTCCGGCGTAAGTTCGCTGTCCTCGACCTTCAAGCTGAATCTGGGCGCCGTCACCGGCCGCGCAGCCGCCTCGGTCCACGTTGCCGATGGAAGTGGCGAAGCCGTCATCGGCCCGCACGGACAGACTCCGGTCGCGACGCCAAGTGTTAATGTCAGTAATCCTTATGCCGGAGAACATGACGGGTACGTCGACTTCATGGTGAGCCTGAGCGGTCCTGCCACGGCACCCGTGACGGTGAACTACGCCACGAACGACGGTACAGCAGCCTACGGATACTCGAGCACGAGCGACTATGTCTACAGCTCCGGCTCGCTCACCTTTGCCGTAGGTGAAACCACCAAGACTGTCCGCGTCATCATGGGCCAGGACAATGTGGTCGAGCCGCTGGAAAGTTTTACGTTGCGCCTGACCGGTGCGACCAATGCGGTAATTGGCAACTCATCAGGATTGGCACTGATTGCCGACAACAATGTCATTGCCGACACCATCAATGTCGCCAACCTCTCGGTCCACGACATTACGGTTGATGCGAAGACTGGTCTTGCGACCTTCGATCTGGTGCTCGACAAAGCAACTACTGACGCCTTCAGCATCGCCTACAGTACTGCGAACGGAACGGCATCGGCTGGTACCGATTACCTCGCTACCAGTGGCAGCATGAGCTTCGGTCCAGGTGAAACATCCAAGACCGTTACTGTCAGCCTGCTGAACCAACCCGTTGCCAATGGCGCCGAGACATTCACATTGAATCTTGGCGGCCTCAGCGGCGCTGCCGCTGCGACCGTACATGTCAGTGATGGCGTAGCGCAAGCCACCATCGGCAGCCATGGCCAGAGCGCCATCAGCCTGCCAACAATCAACATCAGTAATCCGACTGCCAGCCGCGCGGACGGCTATGCGGAATTCGTCGTGACGCTTAATTCCCCTGGCACTTCCATTGTCAACATGGATTATGCAACCAGGGACGGCACGGCGAGTTACGGTTACTCGACTTCGAGCGATTACATCTACACCTCTGGCTCGTTGGCATTTGCGCCCGGCGTGACGACACAGGTCGTGCGTGTACCGCTGGGCAGCAACGCGGGCGGTACGGAGTCATTTTCTCTGCACTTGACCGGCGCAATTAATGGCGTCCTGGCAAACGCTGACGGCACTGCCACGTTGGTTGCGGCGGCGAGTGCAACGGGTGCGATTCCTACCATCGTTCAAAGCGGCACCATCAACGCCGTCGCTGGCAACCAGAACTACGACGGTCTGGATGGTATCGATACGGCAGTGTATGCCGCCGCCAGTTCGGGCTTTACGGTCACGCGCACCAATCTCGGTTTCACGGTAATTGACAATGTGGGCAACAAAGGCACCGACCAGTTCTTTAACGTCGAGCGCCTGCATTTCAGCGACAAGGACATCGGACTTGATATCGATGGTACCGGCGGGCAGGCATACCGGCTGTATCAAGCCGCATTCAACCGGGTGCCGGATCAGGGCGGGCTGGGATTTCAAATGCACGCCCTCGACATCGGCTACAGCCTGTCGGCGATCGCCAAGAATTTCATCGACAGCCCGGAGTTCGCCAGCACCTACGGCAATCTGAGCAATACGCAGTTCGTCACGCAGCTCTACGCAAACGTCCTGCACCGCGCGCCCGACTCGGGTGGCCTGGCATTCCATGTCGGCCATCTCGACACCGGATTGTTGGCACGCCAGGATGTGCTGGCTCAATTCTCGGAGTCACCTGAGAATCAGGTCAATGTCATCGGGTCGATCCAGAATGGATTTGCGTACGTTCCGTTTGTCGGATAAATCGGCATATTGACACTGGCGCCGGCGTTCGTCTCTCTGGCTCTCTCTGCTCTAGCCTTGCGCGAGTGGGGGCAAGGGGGTCGACGCAGGTCCAGATTAATCGTTGCTTTACTGCTATCCAAATTGTGCGCATATCTACGCACGCAACCTTCCCTTGCGGTCCAGTGGTTTCTGCCCCGAGTCGTCTTGCTGACCGTGCTCGTGCCTGACAGACGTGACTTTCCCGATAGCCTCGGGTAGCGCCGACTACGGACTGCCGGTGGCGAGCCGTTCAAGGTTGATGCTGGCGTTGAGGTCCCGGTCGTGGTGCGCGCTGCAGTGCGTGCAGCGCCAGTGCCGGTCTTTCAACGTCAGCGATTCGTTTTTCGTGCCACAGCCGGAACATAGCTTCGAGGATGCAAACCACTGGTCGGCGACGACCAGCGCAGTGCCGTAGCGTTGTGCCTTGTACGTCATCTGCCGGCGGAACTCACCAAAGCCCACATCGAGAATGGCCCGGTTCAATCCTGCTTTTTGTCGCACTTGCTTGCCAGGCGTCTCGATGGTGCCCGCCGCTGAGGCAGTCATGCCCTTGACATGCAGACCTTCGATGCCGACCGCTTGGTTTTCGCGGGTCAGCTCGGTCGTGGTCTTGTGCAGGAAGTCATTCCGGATACAGCTGACCCGGTAGTGGCGACGGGCGAGTTTATGAGTGGCCTTGATACGATTGTTCGACTTGTGCGGCCGGCCTTGTGGATCCACCGCCGGCGCAGTTGCCGGTTTAGGGCAGCGCTTGGCCGCCTCGACCTTGCGCGAGAGCCGGCGTTGGTCCATCTTGAGCCGTCGCGCGGCCTTCTTCAACGGCCTGGGGGTCGCGTACGTCTTGCCGTTGGAACAGACGATGCCAGCCACATTCAGGTCCACACCGGTGGCACGACGCCGCTCTGCCTTCGTCAGCCACGAGACATCGACCTCGACCTGCACAGACAGAAACCAGCGATCAGCATGGCGTTGTACTGAAGCACCCATGATCCGACCGCCAAAGCGCAGCGCTTCCTTGATCCGAATCCAGCCGATCACCGGCAGGCGCACCCGGCCTTCTTGCATCGTCATCTTGTCGTTGGCGATGTAGAAACCGTCCTGACACTGGCTGCGGCGTTTGAAGACGGGCGCATGTGCGGGCTTGCCGGCCTTGATCTCGTCAAAGAAGCGCGTCCAGGCCTTGGCCAGATTCGCGAATGGCTGGGCATGCGCGTCCCGGTGAATGTCTTTCAGCCACGGGAAAGCGAGATACTTGATCGCGTTAAATTGCTTTTTAAGGCTCAGTGCGGTCGGCTTCTGATCCAAGGCGTATTGACGATTCCATTCTGCCAGCGCCCAGTTCCAAACGAAGCGGTTCGTCCCGCAGGCACGACGGAAGTAGTCCACCTGGTCCGGCAGCGGCGCCAGTTCAATCTTATGCGCGATCAGCATGGTCAAGTTTCAACGCCGTGTCGAGCTGCCTGCGGTAATTCCGTAGTCCGTAGAGACGCGAACTGAAACAGTGCACGATCGTCATCAGATCCTCGACCATTTCAGCTTCAGGCGAGAGGCGCTCCTGGTTCAGCACCATCACTTCACATCCATGCGACGCAGCATACTGAGCGAACCAGTCATAGCCAAAGCGAGTGAGCCGGTCCCGGTGGGCGAGGATCAGGCAAGCGACTTCCCGTCGGTCGATGGCATCCATCAGGGCGAGGAACTTGGGACGGTTAAAATTGAGACCGCCCCCGATTTCGGTAATGAACTCGACATCAGCCAGCCCTTTGACGATGACGAACTCCTCGAGAATATGGCGCTGATTTGCCAGGTCGGGCTTCTGTGCCTGGGACGAGACGCGGCAGTGGGCGATGGTGCGAAACGGAGAAATGGATTCAGTGCCTCGGGCAAGCCGCTCGATCAAATCGGCGTCATACCAGCGCCGGTCAGTCGGCGTCCTGCCACTCGGCGCCAACTTGCCTTCACGATCCCAACGCTGCAGTGTCTTCGATGTGACGCCTAAACGTCGTGCAGCTTGGGTGACTGATAATCTACGTTCCATAGCGTACTACTGTATATGATCGCGTAGACCGTGCTTTAATGGAGATCAGCTCCGCCTGAAGTAACCCAATTTTTGCCAGCCGTCCTCCGGCCGTGCACCGCTCGACTTCAGTCGCCACTTTTCCCAATCGATTTCTCGCGGCTGAATCGAACTGAAGAATTCCCTTCAAGGCGATGGCTTGAGATGTCGAGTCATGGCCGTCATGGCCGCCTGAGCGAGAAACCCTGATCTCGTAAGATGCAGCGACTTCGCGTGGCCGTCGACTTCCCGCACCAGACTTTCGGGTAGCGAAATGTTCAGGCGCATCCGGGCTTGGTCGTGTGTTTGAAATGTTGATGGCTACCAGTCACGCGCACGTGGAACCACCCGTCGTCCTTCAGTCGCTCGATAATTTCTTTGCTGCGCATCTGATTACTTCACAAAAAATTTACACAAAATAGAAATTTGGTGTGTAGAAAATGTGTAAAAACTCGAGTGCTACGGGTTGCGAGTGCCGAATGCGATCTTGATTTGGCTTCTCGCTTCGAAGCCGAGCCGGGCGGCAATCCAGTCCTTTCACTTTCCTGATCCAACTCAAGCACATCGCCATCTCGTAACGACACCCCTCGGCTAATCTCGTTCTGCGCACCTGTCCTGCTCAAGCGATCCTGTTCGACACACCCGCGCGAAACTACCCTTAGAAAAACTGGTCTTCAACGGCGGCGTTGCTTCCTCCGGAGGCGGCGCGCGCGTTGAATCACATACCATTCATGGAAGACAAACATGCGTACCGCACTACCACTCCTCACCACCATCGTTCTGGCGCTGGGCGCCAACGCCCATGCGCAAAGCATGTATTCCGATCCGGCCGGGTCGCCGGCATCGACCCAGGGCGCAAAAAAGCCGGTCGCCACCCGGCCCGATTCGCTGATCCTGGTCGACGCCGCCGGCAAGCTGGTCGGCACCTACCTGCCGGTGACCGGTAACGTCATCGTCAATGTTCAGAACGCGCTGATCGTTGCCACCGTCACCAATCAGTTCGACGTGAATATTCCGTTCGGGTCACTGGGCGAGCAGAGCGGCTCGACCTTGCGCTGGGCAATTCACGGCGAGACCTGGTTCCTCAGTGCCGATTGTTCCGGGCCGCCGATTCCGCTGGCCAATTCAGGCTTGCGGCCGGTCGCCTATACGCAGGACCGCACCAGCGGCGCGCTGACTGCCTATATCGGCGGCACCGGCAGGTCGACTGCCAAGCGGGCCAACTCGGTGCGCCAGGCGGCGCTGGGCGGTGGCCCGCAGGGCGGACAGTGCGTACAGCAATCGCCGTTCGGCGGATCGATCCCAGGATTTGATGTGGTGAGCGTGGTCAACCTGTCGCAGCGGTTTCCGGGAGCTTTGACGGTTCAATAGCGTCGCCGCGCCGAGCGGCTCGCGACCGGGCTGAGCTAGCGTGATTCTTGCTCACGCTCGCCACTTCCACTCTGATCCTGCGCGCGGTCGCGCATCCCCTCATCTTTTTCTGAAAGGTTCTTTCAATGGCCGGCAATCGTTACAAAATTCCACCCGCGGTATCCGGCAAGACCGGTTACTTTTTACTCGCAGCCGTTGCCATGGCGGCCGCTGCGCTGGTCGTGCGCAAGAAGGCCGCCGATGCGGAAGCCGAGAATCCGCCCCTGGGCCAGTTCATCGAAGTCGATGGCGTGCGGCTGCATTATCTGGAGCAGGGAAGCGGTCCGCCGATCGTTCTTCTGCACGGCAACGGCACCATGGTTGAAGACTTCACGCTCAGTGGCGTGGTCGAGGCGCTGGCCAAGGGTCATCGTGTGATCGCATTCGATCGACCCGGCTTCGGCCACAGCGATCGACCCGAGGGCCGCATCTGGGACCAGGGCGCCCAGGCCGAACTGATTCACGCGGCGCTGCAAAAGCTCGGCGTTGAAAAACCGATCGTCGTCGGCCACTCCTGGGGCACGATGGTGGCCACCGCACTGGCGCTGGCGCATCCGGAAAGCGTCGAACGGCTGGTGCTCATGTCCGGCTATTACTATCCGACGCCGCGCCTGGATCTGCCGGCTCTGGCGATGCCGGCAGTGCCGGGTATCGGCACGGTATTGCGCAATACGATTTCCCCGCTGCTGGCCAGGGCAATGTGGCCACTGATCCGGCGCACCATGTTCGGTCCGGCGCCAGTGACCGAGAGCTTTCTGCGCTGGCCGGTCTGGATGACGCTGCGGCCTTCCCAATTGCGCGCCAGCGCCGCCGAGACCGCGATGATGGTGCCCGGCGCCTGGAAACGTTCGGATGATTACAGCATGCTGAAGATGCCGGTCACGATTCTGGCCGGCGACGGCGACAAGATCGTCAATACCCATGTTCAGTCGGAGCGGCTGCACCGGGACGTGCCGCAAAGCGAACTGCGCGTGATCCCGGGGGCGGGTCACATGGTGCATCACATCGCGCCGTCGGAGGTGATTGCGGCAATCGCTGCCGCGGCTGACGGCGTCCCGCCTCGCGCCGGGGCCGCCACGCAAGCGGCTGCGCCGGCCTGATGACGGGCGTGCCGATCTGGCTCGACTAGCATCCGAGTGCCCGCTCGAACCCG
>JAYUWF010000343.1:0-31355 GCA_043753685.1 Herminiimonas sp. | reverse complement strand
GCGGCACCTGCTGCGGCACCTGCAGTGGTACCTGCTGCTGCGGTTACCGCTTCTCCTTCTCCTGCGCCCGCGATGACGATTGCGCCGGCGCCGATGCCGGTCGAGCAATTGCAGCAGGTACTGGGTTCGGCTGGCCTGACGTTGGCTTCCACCGATCCGGAAAAACTGCGCGCAGCACAAGAGGCGGCGCAACAAACCAACGCGCCGCCACGCCTGGGACGCGAACCCAAGCAGGCGCCGCCTCCGCCGGCCGAGCCGCTGGTGCAGATCGAAACGCGCTAGACGGCGTTTGCGGCGGACGCTGCAAATCGGTGAACGATGCCGAGGATAAAAACGGGAAGCTTTCGCTTCCCGTTTTTTGTTGTGCCATCGGCATTGCGCCGGTATTGTCGAGGCTGGCTTTACGCTCACCGCATGTCCAGGTTGACACCGGCGGCAAACCCGGCGTCCTCGACCCCTGGGCGAGGCAATTTTGAATCGATTTCAGACACGGCCTACTAGATGATGCACCCGCCCTCCACTGCTCCCGACACCATGCCCGCTCCCGTAAGCCTGGCCGAGGCGTTTCGCTACTGGTTGAAACTGGGCTGCATCAGTTTTGGCGGTCCGGCCGGCCAGATCGCCCTGATGCATGCGGAGCTGGTGGAAAAGCGGCGCTGGATTTCCGAGCGGCGCTTCCTGCATGCGCTGAACTACTGCATGCTCCTGCCGGGGCCGGAGGCCACCCAACTGGCGATCTACATCGGCTGGCTGCTGCACCGCACGCGCGGCGGCATCATGGCCGGCGTACTGTTCGTGCTGCCGTCGCTACTGCTCCTGATCGCACTGTCCTGGATCTATCTGGTCTTCGGCAGCGTGCCGGCGATTGCCGCCATCCTGTACGGCATCAAGCCCGCAGTCGTGGCCATCGTGCTGGCGGCTGCCTGGCGCATCGGCAGCCGCACGCTCAAGAACGGCTGGCTGATTGCGATCGCGCTGCTGGCATTCGTCGCGATTGGCCTGCTGCAGTTGCCCTTTCCGCTGATCGTGATCGCGGCGGCGGTCGCAGGCGCACTTGGCGGCCACTGGCTGCCGAAGCATTTCACGGTCGGCGGCAGTCATGCCGGCGCACGCCGGTCGGCCGGCCCCGCCCTGATCGACGACACCACGCCGACGCCGGCGCATGCCCGCTTCACCTGGGCCCGCCTGATCCGCGTGCTCGCGACCGGGCTGGCGCTCGGCCTTGCGGCCTGGCTGGCGGTCGCCTGGGCCGGCGGCGCCGACGGCACGCTGGCCCGGATCGGCTGGTTCTTCACCAAGGCGGCCATGCTGACCTTCGGTGGCGCCTACGCCGTGCTGCCGTACGTGTATCAAGGCGCGGTCGATCATTTTCACTGGCTGAGCGCAGCGCAGATGATGGATGGGCTGGCCCTGGGCGAAACCACGCCGGGACCGCTGATCATGATCGTTACCTTCGTCGGCTTTCTGGGTGGCTGGAACAGTGCCGGCGGCGCGCTCGCGACCGCCATCGCCGGCGCCTGCGTGGCGACCTATTTCACGTTCCTGCCGTCGTTTATCTTCATCCTGGCCGGAGGACCGGTGGTCGAAGCCAGCCGCGACGACATCCGGTTGACGGCGCCCCTGACCGGGATTTCGGCGGCGGTGGTGGGCGTGATCGTCAGCCTGGCCCTGTTCTTCGCCCAGCAGGTGTTTCATACCGGCGCCGCGCTGGCGCAATGGGACTGGCACGCCGTCGTGATTGCTCTGGCCGCCGGGGTCGCGCTGGTGCGTTTCAAGGCCGGCACCATCAAGGTGTTGCTGGCATGTGGGCTGGCGGGCCTCGTGGTATCGTATTTGATCGGCATTTGATTTGCTGCACGGAAGTGACACAGGACTTGAAAATGAGTGACAAGGTAATTCCGCTGGCCGACCTGCGCCATCTGCAACGCATACCGGCCATCCCCTCGCAACTCGAAGCAGCCACCGGCCTGCTCGGCGACACGCTCGGGCGCCCGCTGCACGACCTGCGCATCTCGGTCACCGACCGCTGCAATTTCCGCTGTGTGTATTGCATGCCGAAAGAAGTGTTCGACAAGGATTACGCCTTCCTGCCGCAGACCTCGTTGTTGTCGTTCGAGGAAATCACGCGCGTGGCAAAACTGTTCGTTGCGCACGGCGTCGAAAAGATCCGCCTGACCGGCGGCGAGCCGCTGTTGCGCAAGCACCTGGAAAAACTGGTCGAGATGCTGGCCTCGATCACGACGCCGTCCGGCCAGCCGCTTGATCTGACGCTGACGACCAACGGTTCGCTGTTGGCAAAAAAAGCGCAATCCCTGAAGGATGCGGGCCTGAAGCGCGTGACGGTGTCGCTCGATGCGCTCGACGAAGCGACCTTCCAGCGCATGAACGATGTGGACTTCCCGGTTTCCGACGTGCTGCACGGCCTGGAGGTCGCGCATCAGGTCGGACTCGGTCCGATCAAGGTCAACATGGTGGTCAAGGGCGGCATGAACGACGACCAGATCGTCCCCATGGCGCGCCATTTCAAGGATTCGCCGTTCATCCTGCGCTTCATCGAATACATGGACGTAGGCGCCAGCAATGGTTGGAAGATGGATGAAGTGATTCCCTCGTCCGAGGTGGTGCGGCGCATCGGCGAGCAAATGCCGCTGATCGCGGTACCAGCCAACTACGCCGGCGAAACCGCCGAGCGCTGGCGGTATCGGGATGGCGGCGGCGAGATCGGCATGATTTCCAGCGTCACCAAGGCATTCTGCGGCGATTGCTCGCGCGCCCGCCTGTCGACCGAAGGCAAGCTCTACACCTGCCTGTTTGCCAGCGCCGGCCATGACCTGCGCGCCCTGATGCGGGCCGGTCACGGCGATGCGGAAATTTCGACGGTGGTGGCGCATCTCTGGCGCGCCCGCACCGACCGGTATTCCGAACTGCGCAGCAGCGATACCGAGGGCCTCGCGACCGCCGCCGACCGCAAGGTCGAAATGTCGTATATCGGAGGCTGAATCATGACTGTTGCAGACACGCCGGGCGAGTCCGTGGCCATTACCGGCCTGATCCTGGCTGGCGGGCGCGGCTCGCGCATGGGCACGGTCGACAAGGGCCTGCAGTCGTTTCGCGGCATGCCGATGGCGCTGCACGTGCTGCATCGCCTGCAGCCGCAGGTCGAGCAGGTGCTGATCAATGCCAACCAGAATCTGGCGGCTTATGAGGCGTTCGGCCTGCCCGTCTGGCCGGATGCCATGACCGGATTTGCCGGCCCGCTGGCCGGGCTGCAGACCGGCCTGATGCACTGCGAAACACCCTTGTTGGCAACCGCTCCCTGCGACTCGCCGTTCTTGCCGACCGACCTGGTCGCGCGCCTGTTGCACGGACTGCACTCCGAAGATGCCGATCTGGCCGTCGCCGTCACCGGCAGCGGCGAGAACCTGCAACCGCATCCGGTGTTTTGCCTGGTCAAGGCGTCGGTGTTGCCGCATCTGTCGGCGTTCTTGCAGGATGGCGGGCGCAAGGTGGATGCCTGGTTTGCTTCGCTGGTAGTGGCGCGGGTGCATTTCGACGACGAGGCTGCTTTTCGAAACATCAACACGCTGGAAGAATTGCGCCAGCTTGACGCCTGATCATCGGGATTGCCACGCATGACCTAACCTTTGCACTCATCCTATCTCCACCGCCTCCCCTCCCATTTCCGATCGCCATGACGCAACCGACCCGCACCCTGCTCGACATCACCAGCTGCCTGGCGGCCTATGATCCCAACGCGTTGCCGGTCGACCAGGCGCAGGCGATCATCCAGGCCTTCGTGGCGCCAGTGCAGGCCATCGAACAGGTGGCGCTGCGCAGCGCGCTGGACCGGATCCTGGCGCGCGACATTGTCTCCCCGATCAACGTGCCCGCGCACGACAACTCCGCCATGGATGGCTATGCGCTGCGCGGCAGCGATCTGCGCACCGATCAGCCGGTGAGCCTGCAAGTGGTGGGAACGGCCTTTGCGGGCGGCGCCACGGACGTCGACGTTCAAGCCGGACAATGCTTGCGCATCATGACCGGCGCCGTCATGCCAGCCGGTTGCGACACGGTCATTCCGCAGGAATTCACGGACGCCGGCGACGATCACATCCGCTTCGATGCCGGCACCGTCAAGACCGGCGACAACCGCCGCTTCGCTGGCGAAGACCTGCAGCAAGGTTCGGTGGCGCTGGCCGCCGGCACTGTCATCCGTCCCGCGGACCTTGGCTTGCTGGCGTCGCTGGGCGTGGCCGAGGTGCCGGTGCGGCGCCGGCTGCGCGTGGCGTTTTTTTCCACTGGAAATGAGTTGCGCTCGATCGGCGAAACCCTCGACGCCGGCTGCGTCTATGACAGCAACCGTTACACGCTGTACGGCATGTTGCAGCGCCTCGGTTGCGACCTGATCGACATGGGCGTGGTCAAGGACGATGAAGCATCGCTGGAAGCGGCCATGCGCATCGCCTGCGAAAACGCCGACGCCATCATCACTTCCGGTGGCGTCTCGGTCGGCGCGGCCGATTACACGCGCCAGATCATGGCGCGCCTGGGCGACGTCAGTTTCTGGAAGATCGGCATGCGCCCGGGCCGGCCGATGGCGTTCGGTCAGGTGTCGTCGAACGGCAAGAGCGCCTATCTGTTCGGCTTGCCGGGCAATCCGGTGGCGGTCATGGTGACCTTTTATTTCATCGCCCGCGCGGCATTGCTGCGGATGATGGGTGCGGCCGATACGCCGCTGCCGATGCTGCAGGCGATTTCCGAGGCGCCGATTCGCAAGAAACCCGGCCGTACCGAATACCAGCGTGGCATCGTGTCGCGCGACGCCAGCGGACAAACCCGGGTGCGCATTACCGGCGCACAGGGGTCTGGCATCCTGCGCTCGATGTCCGAAGCCAATTGCATGGTGGTGCTGGCCGATGCCCAGGGTAACGTGAATGCCGGCGATCCGGTCGACGTGATCCTGTTCGATGGGCTGGAGTAAGGACCTATTTGACCCGCTGCTTTTCCAGCTTGCGCGCCAGCGTGCGCCGGTGCATGCCGAGCCGGCGGGCGGTTTCCGAAATGTTGAAGTTCGATTCGGCCAGCGCTTCGTGGATGCGTTCCCACTCCAGCGTCTTGATCGACGTGGCGCGGTTGGTCAGCCCGACGTCGGGGCTGCCGGCGACATGCCCGAATGCGGCTTCGATGTCGTCGGTATTGGAGGGTTTCGCCAGGTACTGGCAGGCGCCCAGCTTGATTGCCTCGACCGCGGTGTTGATACTGGCAAAGCCGGTGAGCACCACGATCAGCATGGCAGGATCGTGCTTGTGCAGCATCTGCACGCACGCCAGGCCGGAATTGCTGTCGTTGAGCTTCAGGTCGACCACGGCATAGCCAGGTAAGTGTTCCTTGAGCAGCTCGGCAGCCTGGTCCAGGCTGGCCGCGAGCAGGACCCGGTACTGACGCCGCTCGAACGAACGGCCCAGGGTGCGGGCAAACGCGGCGTCATCCTCGATGATCATCAGCAGGCGTTCAGCGGTCATGGTTCGTCGCTCATGGCTCAGTGCTCATGTGAAGATGCCTGCCCCAGCGTGATCGCGCCCAGCGGCAGGCTGATCCGCACCTCGGCGCCACCCTGCTCCAGATTGCGCGCGCTGACGGTGCCGCCCAACGTGCGTGCAACGTTCACGCTCAAGAACAATCCCAGGCCGCCGCCGGGCCGGCCCTTGCTGGACTGGTAAGGCTTGCCGAACTGCGCGAGCATCGCCGCCGGAAATCCAGGACCGGCATCGGTGACCGCAATCGTCAGCACATCGTCTGCGCGTACGGCATCGAGCTTCAACCAGTGCGGCGAGGCTTCGAGCGCGTTGTCCAGCACATTCCAGACCATCTGCTTCAGGGTCGAATCGAAGACCACCGGCAGATCCTGCGCGATCCGGTTGTCGAAGACGAACGTCTCCACCGGACGGGTACTGCGCCAGGTGTCGACCACGTCGTTCAAATAGGTATTGATGGTGGTCTTGACCGACGATTCGCCGCGCGTCTCGCCGGCCGACAGCAGGATGCCGCTGACGATGCTCTTGCAGCGCGCAAGCTGGGTCTGCATTTCAGTGATCTCTTCGAGCAAATCGGGATTCCTGGCGAATTCGGGCATGCGCCGCCAGTCGCCCAGGATCACCGACAGCGTCGCCAGCGGCGTGCCCAGTTCATGCGCCGCGCCGGAGGCGAGCAAACCCATGCGCACGATATGTTCTTCCTCGGCCGCATGCTGGCGCAAAGCGGCCAATTGCGCATCGCCGGCGCGCAGGTTTCGATTGATGCGCGTGATGAACACGACCAGCAATGCCGCGTTGAGCACGAAACAGATCAGCATGCCTTGCACGTACAAACTGAAGAACTGGCCGGAATGCTCCTGCTGCAGCCGCAGCGGCGTCGACGTCATCGCCAGGGCCGCCAGGCAGGCGCTGGTAATGGCGACGATGGTCCAGGTCGACCAGGCTTCGAGCAGCACCGCGCCCAGGATCACCTGCAACAAATAGAGGAAGGCGAACGGATTGGTGATGCCACCGCTCAGATAAAGTTGTGCAGTCAGGCTGCCTACATCGACCAGCAATGCCAGAAACAGTGCATTGTTGGTGACCGTGCCGATGCGGCCAAGCCGCCACTGGCTGCCGATGTTGAACAGAACCAGGCAAGCCAGCACGCCGACCATGCGGTCGAGCGGCAGTTCGATGCCCATCCCCAGAGACACCCCCGCGATGGTCGTGACCTGCCCCACCACCGCAAACCAGCGCAGCTGCACCAGCTGCAGCATGTTCTGGTAACCAACGTTGTCCTGGCCACGCGCGTCCGGCTGGCGCAGGTTTCCCTTGCGGTCCGGTACGGTGGATATAACGGGTGCCGCTGGTGCAGGGTTGGAAAACATCCTGATCATCCCGATTGACTTGCGTGATTCGGCGACCGTGTTTCTACGCGCACGGCCCACAGGCCGCCAGCGGCGACCATCAAGGCCAGAGCATACCAAGTTAGCGCATAGACCAGATGATTGTTAGAAAAGGACACGACCGTCAGGCCGCCGACCGGATATTCCCCAGCGCCAGTCGCGGCAGCTTCCCGGTCGATGAAATACGGCGCGGCACCGGGAAGACCGCGGTTCGCCGCGATGGCTTGCACATCGCGTGAATACCAACGGCCGGCGATGGGATCGTTCTTGCGCAGGAATCCACCCCCAGGCTCGCTGATCCGCAGCAAACCGCTCACGGTGACGCGACCCGCATCGCTGGCCGGCGGGCGGGCCGCTACCATTGCAGCGGTCGCCGGCGAAGGCACGAAACCGCGATTGATGAACACCACATTGCCTTGATCGGTACGCAATGCTGTCAGCATCCAGAAACCGCTGCCCAGATCGGTGACGGCCTGTACCAGCGTGGTGCTTTCAGGCAGATACCTGCCACTCACGCGCACATGCCGGTATTCCTCCGACTGCCGGGTCAGCCTGTCCCAACGATCCGGACCAGGGCTGGCGACCGGTTCGGCATGTACCCGTTGCTCCACTCGTTCGATCAGGTCGAGCTTCCAGTAAAGCCGCTTGACTTGCCAGGTACCGAGCGCGACCAGTGCCGCAAACACCAGCACGGCAAGCGCTCCCAGCACGACCGGGACGGCAGCTGAATGCCGCTGGCTCATGGAACCTTGCGCATCTCGCTCATCGTCTGCGCCGCATCGGGCATCATCCCGGGCATCATGTTGTGATTCAGGTGATACATGACCCAGATCGAGCCGCTCAGCATGATCACCACCAGCATCACGGTGAAGATCAGCGCCAGCATCGACCATCCCCCCTCGGCCTTGTTATTCATGTGCAGGAAATACACCATGTGCACCACGATCTGCACTGCAGCCAGCGCCAGGATCACCAGGGCGGTGGTGCCGGATTTGTCGAACACCTTGCCGATCACCAGCCAGAACGGAATCGCGGTCAACAGCACCGCCAGCACGAAGCCGGTGGCGTAGCCCTTGAGAGTGCCGTGGTCGGCAGCCGTGGCGGGACCGTGATGGCCGTCTTGCGCGTTGCCATCGTGCGGCAATTGCTGTTTGGATGCGCTCATGGCAGGACTCCCATCAGATAGACAAAGGTAAAGACGCCGATCCAGACCACGTCCAGAAAATGCCAGAACATCGACAGGCAGGTCATGCGTCGGAGATTTTCCGGTGTCAGTCCGTGCCGCCCGAGCTGGAACATGAGCGTGCCGAGCCAGACAATGCCGAAGGTGACATGCAGACCATGGGTGCCGACCAGGGTGAAGAATGCGGTCAGAAAACCGCTGCGCTGCGGGCCGGCGCCTTCGTGAATCAGGTGCAAAAATTCATACAACTCCAGTCCGATGAAGGCAGCACCCAGCAAACCCGTCACGGCCAGCCAGACGATCGTCGCCCGCAACCGCTTGCGCTGCATTTCCAGCATCGAAAACCCGTACGTGATCGACGACAGCAACAGCAGCGAGGTATTGAGCGCCACCAGCGGCAGATCGAACAGCTCGGCTCCCGTCGGGCCACCGGCGTAGTTCCGGCCAAGCACCGCATAGGTAGCGAACAGGCAGGCGAAGACCAGACAGTCGCTCATCAGGTAAAGCCAGAAACCGAGCAGCGTGCCGTTTTCCGGGTGGTGTTCGCGCACGTAAAAGCGTGCGCTCGGATCGGTTTCGGCAGCACCGCGAAAGGTGCCCGGGTCGAGGGTAGCGGATGTGGTACTCATGTCAGGCAACGCTTTCAAGCAAACGGGTACGGTCGGTCTCCGTGCGCACTACTTCATTGGCCGGGATGAAGTAATCGCGTGTGTAATTGAAGGTATGGATCACGATTGCCGTCAGCATCGTCACGAACGCGAGGCCAGCGACCAGCCACATGTGCCAGATCAGGGCGAAGCCGACCACGCCGCTCAGGGCTGCGATGACGAAACCGGCGGCCGTGTTCTTCGGCATGTGGATCGGCATGAAACCTTGCTTTGGCCGGACGTAGCCGTTGCGCTTCATGTCGGACCAGGCGTCGAGGTCGTGCACTTGCGGCGTGAAGGCGAAGTTGTAGGCCGGCGGTGGCGACGCGGTCGACCATTCCAGGGTACGACCATCCCATGGGTCGCCCGTCGCGTCGCGCAATGCTTCACGGTTGCGGTAGCTCACCACCATCTGCACGATCATCGCGCCGATGCCGAGCGCGATCAGGACCGCGCCAAAAGCAGCGACTTCGAACCAGATCTTCAGCGACGGGTCCTCGAAATGGCTCATGCGCCGGGTCACGCCCATCAAACCGAGTACATACAGCGGCATGAAGGCGACATAGAAGCCGACCACCCAGAACCAGAACGACAGCTTGCCCCAGAATTCGTCGAGCTTGTAACCGAAGGCTTTCGGGAACCAGTAGTTGATGCCGGCAAACATGCCGAACAGCACGCCGCCGATGATCACGTTGTGGAAGTGAGCGATCAGGAACAGGCTGTTGTGCAGGACGAAGTCAGCCGATGGCACCGCCAGCAGCACGCCGGTCATGCCGCCGATGACGAAGGTAATCATGAAGGCAATCGTCCACATCATCGGCAGCTCGAAGCGGATGCGGCCGCGGTACATCGTGAAGAGCCAGTTGAAGATCTTGGCGCCGGTCGGTATCGAGATGATCATGGTGGTAATGCCGAAGAACGAATTCACGCTGGCGCCCGAGCCCATCGTGAAGAAGTGATGCAGCCAGACCAGGTACGACAGGATCGTGATGACCACGGTGGCATACACCATCGAGGCGTAGCCGAACAGGCGCTTGCCGCAGAAGGTAGACACGACTTCCGAAAAGATGCCGAACGCCGGCAGGATCAGGATATACACCTCCGGGTGACCCCAGATCCAGATCAGGTTCACGTACATCATGGCGTTGCCGCCGAGTTCGTTGGTAAAGAAATTGGTGCCAGCCATGCGGTCCAGCGACAACATGCCGAGCACCGCGGTCAAGACCGGGAACGCCGCCACGATCAGGACATTGGTGCACAGCGCGGTCCAGGTGAAGATCGGCATCTTCATCATGGTCATGCCGGGCGCACGCATCTTGACGATGGTGGCAATCAGGTTGATGCCGGACAGGAGCGTACCGACACCGGCAATCTGCAGCGACCAGATGTAGTAATCGACGCCGACATCCGGACTGGCGAGTATGCCCGACAGGGGCGGATAAGCCAGCCAACCGGTGCGCGCGAACTCACCGACGAACAGCGACGCCATGGTCAGGCCGGCGCCGAACGTCGTCATCCAGAAGCTGAAGTTGTTCAGGAACGGGAAGGCGACATCACGCGCACCGATTTGCAGCGGAATGACGAAATTCATCAGGCCTGTCACCAGCGGCATGGCGACGAAGAAGATCATGATCACGCCGTGCGCCGTGAAAACCTGGTCATAGTGGTGCGGCGGCAAAAATCCTGCCGCATCGCCGAAGGCAACGGCTTGCTGAGCACGCATCATCAAGGCATCGGAAAAGCCGCGCAGCAGCATCACCAGTCCGAGGACGATGTACATGATGCCGATGCGCTTGTGGTCGATGCTGGTGAACCAGTCACGCCACAGCGGTCCCCAGAGCCGATACCGCGTCAACAGCGTCAGCAGGGCCAGCCCGCCGATACCGACCATGACGAAGGTCGCCAGCAGGATCGGTTCGTGCAAGGGAATCGCATCCCAGCTCAAGCGGCCGAAGATGAGTTTTGTGAGATCGAAAGAGTCAGGCATCGCTAGTCTCGGTTAAAGATGAAACATGGAGACACGGCGCACGGGATAGTGCCGGTGTCTGCGGCATCAGAATCGATGCCAGGTACTTGCATACATCTACTCATGGTGATGACCTGCGTGGGCAGCCGGGGGTGCTGGGGTTGCCGGGGCAGCGGCGGCCGCGCTGGCGCGCTCACCCGGCTGAACTTGCTGACCAGGCTGAGCGCCCGTATTGTGCTGGCCATGTTGACTTGGCTGAGCGTGCTGCATGCCACCCATGGATGCGGTCATCGTCTCGCTCATGCAAGTCGTTCCGGGCACGACGCAGCGGTTCAGGATCGCGCCGTACAGGTCCGGCGCGGCGGCGGCATAGCGGTGCACCGGCTCCCGGACACTCGGCTTTTCCAATTGGGTATAGGCGGCGCGGTCCAGCTTTCCGCCACCTGCCTTGACCCTCTCTACCCAGCGCTCGAAATCAGGCTGACTCATGCCGTGCAGCTTGAATCGCATGTCGGAAAAACCGGCGCCACTGTAATTCGCGGAAAATCCGTCAAATACGCCCGGCTTGTTCAGCACCGCATGCAACGTGGTTTCCATGCCCGGCATGGCGTAGATCTGACCGGCCAGGGCGGGAATGAAAAAGGAATTCATTACCGACGACGCGGTGATCTTGAAGCGCACCGGTACGTCGACCGGGGTAGCGAGCTCATTGACGGTGGCAATCCCCAGCTCCGGATAGATGAACAACCACTTCCAGTCGAGCGCGACGACTTCCACGGTCAATGGCGCCGTCCCAGCGGGAATTGCCCGCTTCGCATCGAGCCGTTGCAGCGGACGGTACGGATCCAGCGTATGCGTGCTGATCCACGTCACCAGGCCAAGTGCAATGATGATCAACAGCGGCGCACCCCAGATTAACAGCTCGAGTCGCGTCGAATGATTCCAGTCCGGCGAATAGGTTGCCGCCTTGTTGTTTGCGCGGTAACGCCAGGCAAACAGGATCGTGAAGGCAATCACCGGTATGATGATCAGCAACATCAGGAGAGTCGACACGACGATCAACCGTCCCTGCTGGCTGGCAACGTCGCCCGATGCATTCATCAGCACCGTGTTGCAGCCGCCGAGCAAAAGTAGCCCTGCAGCGGTCGGAACGGTCAGAAAAGTACGCAGTGAGTCAGTTGACATACAGACATTCCAGTAGGGAGAACTCAGTAGGGGAAACACGATGGTGCGACTTTACGCCGGACCCTACCCGCTCGCCATTGGACGTTTTGTCCAATCCCTTTCGCCGTCAAAGTCGCTACACTCGGCGCATTGTCTGAACCCGACGAACCCGAGAAACGACCATCATGTCCACTTCGCATATCCACGGCAGGCCGCCCTCGGCCGATGCTTCGCTGCAGTCGTCGGCCCATGAGGCGCGCATCGCACCCGGCGAAATCGCCATCGGGGTGATCATCGGCCGTGCGTCGGAATACTTCGATTTCTTCGTGTATGCGATTGCATCGGCGCTGGTGTTTCCATCGGTATTCTTTCCTTTCGAGCCTCGGCTGGAGGGCACGCTGTATGCCTTCCTGATTTTTTCGTTCGCCTTTGTCGCACGGCCCTTCGGCACCATCGCTTTCATGGCGATCCAGCGCCGGCTCGGGCGAGAAGCGAAGCTGACGATCGCCTTGTTCGCGCTCGGCGTGTCGACGGCAGGGATTGCTTTTTTGCCGACTTACGCCAGCCTCGGCTTCACCTCGATCGTGTTGCTGTCAGTGCTGCGCATCGGCCAGGGCATCGCGCTCGGTGGTTCGTGGGACGGTTTGCCGTCGCTGCTGGCACTGAATGCGCCCGAAAAGAAACGCGGCTGGTATGCCATGCTGGGCCAGCTCGGGGCGCCCTTGGGATTCATCATTGCAGCGTCGCTGTTCTCTTACTTGCTGGCGAATATTTCGACCGAAGACTTTCTCGACTGGGGCTGGCGTTATCCCTTCTACGTCGCTTTCGCGATCAACGTCGTGGCGCTGTTCGCCCGGCTGCGATTGGTGGCGACCGAAGAATATTCCCGCTTGCTCGACGAGCGAGAACTGGAGCCAACCAGTGTCCTCGATCTGGGACGCTCGCAATGGCGCACCCTGTTCAATGGCGCGATGGCAGCACTGGCAAGCTACGCTTTGTTCCACATCGTGACCTTGTTTCCGCTGTCGTGGATCCGGCTGTATTCGACACGCTCGGTGAGCGACTTCCTGGTCGTGCAAATCATTGGCGCGGTGCTGGCGGCAGGCGGGATCGTGATGTCCGGGTTGATTGCCGACCGCTTTGGCCGACGCACGACGCTCGCCGCGCTGGCGGCATTGATCGCTGTCTTCAGCGGCTTCGTACCGACATTGATGGACGGCGGCGTGCTGGGCCAAAACCTTTTTGTATTGATCGGCTTCGTCCTGCTGGGCCTGTCCTACGGTCAGGCGGCGGGCGCCGTCAGCTCCAACTTCCCAGCGAAATTTCGCTATACGGGCGCTGCGCTGACATCCGACCTGGCCTGGCTTGCCGGCGCGGGATTCGCACCGCTGGTGGCGTTGGGCCTGAGCGCCCATTTCGGTCTGGGGTACGTGAGCGTGTATCTACTGTCGGGAGCGGCATGCTCGATTGCCGCGCTGACTGCGAACCGCGCGCTGGAAATGCGGAATTAGCAGCGCGGTGATGTCTCGGGCGGCAACAACGCTGGCGTCAGTCAGCGTCCTTGTCATCCGCAGGTTCGCGCGACTCGGGGCCTAGAAGGGCTTGCGCAACTTCGGTTGGCAGCGCTTCCACTGTCTTGAGCTTTCGCGCCATCTGGCGACTGCGCGTCTCGGCGCTTTCGATGTTCTTTGCAGCCCGTTCCAGCGTGAGCTTGGTGGCCGCCAAAACGTCGCCGAACTTGCCGAACTCGGTCTTGACTGCGCCCAGCACTTGCCAGACTTCCGACGAACGTTTTTCCAGCGCCAGCGTGCGGAAGCCCATCTGCAAACTGTTCAGCAGCGCTGACAGAGTTGACGGTCCCGCAATGCTGACCCGCCAGACACGCTGCAATTCATCCGCCAAACCCGGGCGGCGCATGACTTCCGCATACAGACCTTCGGTCGGCAGGAACAGGATCGCGAAATCGGTCGTCAGTGGCGGCGACAGGTATTTTTCTGCAATGGTCTTGGCTTCGCCTCGGATCGCGCGCTCCAATTCTCGCCCGGCCATCGCCACGCCATCCGCATCGGCGCGTTCGGCCGCTTCAGCCAGGCGCTCGTATTGCTCCTTCGGAAACTTCGCATCGATCGGCATCCAGACCGGCGTGCCGCCATCCACCTGACCCGGCAGCTTGATGGCGAATTCCACCCGTTCGCCGGTGCCCGGCACCGTCTCCACATTTTTTGCGTACTGGTCGACCGTCAGCACTTGTTCCAGCAGCATTTCCAGCTGGACCTCGCCCCAGGTGCCGCGCGTCTTGACGTTGGTCAGCACGCGTTTCAGGTCGCCCACACCAATGGCCAGTTGCTGCATTTCACCCAGGCCGTGATGCACCTTGTCGAGCCGGTCCGATACCAGCTTGAAGGATTCGCCCAGGCGCTGTTCAAGCGTGGCGTGCAGCTTTTCATCGACCGTCTTGCGCATCTCTTCCAGGCGCGCGCCATTGTCGGTCTGCAGTTCCTTGATCTTTTGCTCCAGCGTCGCGCGAACTTCCAGCATGCGCTGTGCATTCGATTCGGTCAGCAGCGCCAGGCTTTGATTGAGCGTGTCGCCGAAGCGCTTGAGAGAACTGCCCTGCTCTTCCCGCCCATGCTGACCTTGCAGCATGATGGCGTCGCGCATCGCGTCTAGCTGGGCCGCGTTGACTTCATTGAGCTTGGCCAGTTTCAGACCGAATTGATCGAACTGGCCGTTCTGCAGGCCGGCGATGCCGGTCAGCTGGGCGGCGACGGCCTGCTGGAACAGCGCCAGGCTGGCGCTGAGTTCCTGGCGCGTGCCTTGCGCTGTGCCCTGTACCTGATTGCGCAGTTCGCGCTCCATGCGCTCGCTGGTGTCGTTTTGATGACGCTCCAGATCGGTGCGCAGTTGCGTGAATTGGGTGGTTGTATTGCTGTTGCCGGATCTTAGAAAAAGCACTACCTGCAATACCAGGACCAGCAACAGAACGAACAGAAGGATTGATTCGGGAATGCTCATGAATTCAATAAAAAGTGAAATGTGGAAGCCGCTGATATCGGCTTGATAAAGGTTTGTTTGCGGGATCGAGTGGCGTTCGGCCTACCGCATTGCTTCGTCACGGCACTGAACCGATTCGACAGCACCGGTTTTCCGGGCTTAAGTACCCGCCCAGAATAAATTGTGAATGTCTGCGGCCCAGATGGGCGCGCTGCTGCGTTGGTCTCCTCTTGCAGTGCTCGCACTGCGGCGGGTCGTCCGCCTTGCATCGCATCCCATCAGGATCGCATCCATTTCCCAATTTATTCTTGGCGGGTACTTAGGTATGATGTTCCGATTGCCGCACCCCCGGCGCCACTGCTGACTGGTTCATCACATGGATACCCTGATCGCCTCGCAAGCCACTACCCGCACCCGGATCGCGCAACTGCGCGCGGCCATGCAAGCCCAGCATCTGGACGCCTATGTGGTGCCGTCGTCCGATCCGCATCTGTCGGAATACCTGCCTGGTCGCTGGCAGTCGCGCGTCTGGCTATCGGGCTTCACCGGCTCGGTCGGCACCCTGGTCGTGACCGCCGACTTCGCCGGTCTGTGGGCAGATGGCCGCTACTGGGCCCAGGCCGAAGCCGAACTGGCCGGCACCGGCATCGCACTCATGAAAATTCCGACCGGCGCCAGCACCCTGCACATCGACTGGCTGGCAGATCGGCTCAAGCGCGGCCAGACCGTCGGCGCCGACGGCGCGGTGCTCGGCCTGTCGACCGCGCGGTTGCTGCAGCAATCGATGGAAGCGCGCGGCATCAATCTGCGCACCGATTGCGATCTGCTGGAAACAGTCTGGAGCGAGCGTCCCGGCCTGCCGACGCCGACCATCTACGAACACATCGCGCCGCATGCCACCCGCAGCCGCGCCGACAAGCTGGCCGACCTGCGCGCGGCGATGACGAAGCTGGGCGCAGATCAGCATTTCATTTCGACCCTGGACGACATCGCCTATCTGTTCAACCTGCGCGGCGCCGACGTCAACTTCAATCCGATTTTCGTCGCCCATGCGCTGGTTGGACTGAACAGCGCAACGCTCTATATTGCCGACGGCAAGGTGCCGGCGGTCGTGAAGGCTGCACTGGCAGCCGATGGCGTGACAATTGCACCGTATGCCGACGCGCCGGGTGCGCTGACGTCCCTGCCGGTGCCGACGCGTCTGCTGCTCGACCCGCGCCGCATTACCCTCGGCCTGCGCCAGGCGGTCGCCGCCAGCGTCACTGTCATCGAAGCGATCAACCCGACCACTTTTGCCAAGTCGAAGAAGAGCGACGCCGACGCCGCCCACGTACGCGCTACGATGGAACAGGACGGCGCCGCATTGTGCGAATTCTTCGCCTGGCTGGAGCCGGCCCTGACCAGCCAGACCATCACCGAATTCGAGATCGACGCGAAGATCACTTCGTACCGCGCCACGCGCCCGGGCTTCGTATGCGCCAGCTTCGGCACCATCGCCGGCTTCAATGCCAACGGCGCCATGCCGCACTATCACGCCACCGAAGCCTCGCATGCGACGATTGCCGGCGACGGCCTGCTGCTGATCGATTCCGGCGGCCAGTACATCGGCGGCACCACCGACATCACGCGCGTGGTGCCGGTTGGTACGCCCTCGGCCGCGCAAAAACGCGATTTCACGCTGGTCCTGAAGGGCGTGATCGGACTCTCGAGCACCCGTTTCCCGCGCGGCACGAAGTCGCCGATGCTCGACGCCATCGCCCGCGCCCCGATCTGGGCCGCCGGCATCGATTACGGCCACGGCACCGGGCACGGCGTCGGTTACTTCCTGAACGTGCACGAAGGCCCGCAGGTGATTTCGGCCAGCGCGATGCCGGAGCCGCATACCGCGATGGAGCCGGGCATGATCACTTCGATCGAGCCGGGCATCTACCGTCCGGGCAAATGGGGCGTGCGCATCGAGAACCTGGTGCTGAACCAGACTGCGGAGACCACCGAATTCGGCGAGTACCTGCGCTTCGAAACATTGACTTTGTGTCCGATCGATACCCGTTGCCTGGATCGGTCATTATTGCGTGCCGATGAAATCAGCTGGTTGAACGACTATCATCGGACGGTAAGTACGCGTCTGGCGCCCCATCTTGGTGGCGTCGCGCTGCAGTGGCTGCAGGACCGGACCCAGCCGATCTGAATTCCAGATGGGTGTCTGACCCGGCTGCCGATTTTCGGGAGGCTGTGATGCGCATGAAGCGAATGGTTTGCACCTTGATCGGTGCGTGGATATTGACGGGCTGCTCCAGCATGGCGCCGGTCGCGGTCGCGCCGGCAACAGCACCATCGGGCGTCGACTACGCGCGCATGGCGGCAGTCGAGCAGAACGCCCGCTACCTGGGCGTGCAGGTAATCTGGGTAAAACAGCCGGAACTTCGACAACCAGAACTTCGACAGCCGGAACTTCGCTGACCCGGCATGTGGCGTGCCGGGATCCCTCTCAGCACCTTGACGGCCCATGAAAAAAGCGCCCCTGGATGCCAGTGGCGCTTTTTTTCTGCTGCAGATCAGTCTGCATCGTGGACCGGCGCCAGCGCCGATCCGGTTGCATCCTAAACCTGTGCCAGCCGATTACTTGGCCTTGGTCATTTCGCCTGATTCAGCCGATTTGACGCCGCCACCGGCTTTGACTTCGGCCTTGACTTCAGCGCGGGTCTTGTCCGACACAGGCTTCTTGGCGGTGACGTTTGGTGTGGCCGACTCGCCTTTTGGCAGGTCACCGGTTTTTGCGGCGGCCTTTGTCTCGTCCTTGACGTCTTTACGAGTCTTGGTGCCGACCGGTGTCTTCTTGTCGACCAGCTCGGCTGCGCCGGCTTCGCCAGCTTTTGCTGTCTCGCCGGACTTGACGGCTGCCTTGGCTTCTTCTTTTACTTCAACCCGGGTTTTTGCGGCGGCAGGCGCTGCAGCGGCTGCAGGTGCGGCCATCGGAGCTGCGGTGTGGGCAGCGGCGAAAGCGTTTGCAGCAGCCAGTTGAACCAGTGGCAGGGCCAGAATCAGAAGTGCTTTTTTCATGAGTGTTTCTCCGTGGTTTATTCGAGGTTTGTTTCAGTGGATCCGTGCAGATAATTGCAAATTTACAATTTCTGCGCGGTGTGATTCTAATCGAACTTCCTGCGCAAGTCTTTGCAGGTCTTGGAAATCGGCCAGGCGCAATGACTGTCGATACCGCTTTAACGCGCTCGACCGGCGCCAGGTTTACTTGCAGGCACCAGTCTAAGGCACAAATTTGCAACACTTCGTTTCCAGGCGTACGCCCCGGGTGGATCTCATCACTGCGATGACCTGCGGGCCACGGTCGATGGCACCGACGCTTCTTCGGATTGGCGCCGGCATGGCTGAAGATGCAATCGGCCGCACCAACAAACAGTTGTATAAAGACAACACGAGGAACCGGATGGCCGTCGCCTGCGCAGGGCGGGCCTGGCTGAATCATGTAGCCTACTGCCCAGCTGTCAGCTATCCAACAAAGGAATGCCATGCCATTTCCAGGCTTCACCGTTTTCGGCTGGTCTGCACAGACCGTCTTTCGCCCCTTTCGTGCCTTTCGTGCCGCAGCGGCACTCGACCGGATTGGGATTGCCGCTTGCGCGCTGCTGCTGGCCGGCGTGCTCGGCGGCTGCGCCAGCCTGCCGCGTGAAGTCGAGCGGCCTGCCTCGCAGGCCATCGCGGTCTCGAAAGTGCAGGACGGCGTGCTGGCCAAGGCGACCGAGGCATCGCGGCCGCCCGGCGAGCTGTCGGGATTTCGCCTGTTGCCCACCGGCGGCTATGCCTTCAACACACGGATCGCGCTGGCACGGCGTGCCAGTCATACCCTGGATGCGCAGTATTACATCGTGGAAGACGACGAGACCGGACGCGCGATCCTGAAGGAATTGCAAAATGCCGCCGCCCGTGGCGTGCGAGTGCGTCTGCTGATGGACGATATCGCCACCGAGACGCTGGATCAGACGCTGCTGCGGATGGCCTCGCAGCCGAACATCGAGGTGCGCCTCTTCAATCCTTTCGCCTGGGGCCGTTCGTCGGTGAGCACGCGGCTGCTGTCCTCGATCGGGGATCTGGCCCGGGTCAACCACCGCATGCACAACAAATCCTTCCTGGCTGATAACGTCATGGCAGTCACCGGCGGCAGAAACATCGGCAACGAGTACTTCATGTACAGCAATGGCAGCAATTTCATCGACCTCGACATCTTCGCAGCAGGGCCGATCGTGGCCGATCTTTCGTCCGTGTTCGACCGGTACTGGAACAGCAGCCACGCGTATCCGATCGCTTCGCTGGTCAAATTCGATCCGGACATGGCCGGCAAGGCCGCGCGCATGATGGCGGCTGTCCACGGCAGACCGGAGATGATTGGCAAAGACGGGCTGGCGCCGGAGGTCATGCTGGACCTGCTGGGACATGCGCCGCTGGCACATGAAATCGACGCCGGCCGCATGGATCTGATCTGGGCACCGGCGCGGGTGGTGGCCGACGACCCGTCCAAGGTGGCCGGCGTGACCGACGCCACGGTGCATGACACGGCCAGCGGCATGCTGGTATCCCTGATGGGCGCGGCCACATCCGAGGTGGTGGTGGTCACTCCATATTTTGTGCCCGGCAAACCCGGTATGGCGCTCATGCGCCGTCTCAAGGAGAAAGGCGTGCGCATGAGCGTACTGACCAATTCGCTGGCCGCCACGGACACGCCGATCGTCCACATCGGTTACGCCGCCTATCGGCTGGAGATGCTGCGCCTGGGTGTCGAACTGTATGAACTGAGTCCGACCCGCGGCTCCAAGAGCGGCATGCTCGGCCTCTTCGGTTCCTCGCGCGCCAAACTACATGCAAAGACCGTGGTGGTGGACCGCAATCAGCTGTTCGTCGGCTCGATCAACCTGGATGCCCGCTCGGCCCGGCAAAATACCGAACAGGGCCTGATCATCCAGAGTACGGCACTGGCCGGCGAGGCGCTGCAGCTGCTAGCCAGCGACAAGGGGGAGAGTTCCTATCACCTGCGTCTGAGGCCGGACCGCATGAACATCGAATGGGTCGGCTTCGACCAGGGAATCGAAAGTATCCTCGACGACGAACCGGATGCAAGCCTGCTGCTGCGCTTCGGCCTGAAGCTGCTGGGACCGTTCGCGCCCGAAGAACTGCTGTAGAAATCAGGCGTTCGCAGACGGTGCGGCGCCCTGCCCCGCGCGTTCCGCAGCAGCTGCAGCGCCCGCAGCCGCGCCGTCCTGGCTGCCCAGCAGCTCCACCAGTTCGCCATTGAACGCCGGTATGTCGGCCGGTTTGCGGCTGCTGACCCAATTTGCATCGACCACCACTTCCTGGTCGACCCAATTGCCGCCCGCATTGCGGTTGTCGTCCTGCAGCGACGGCCAGCTGGTCAGGGTATGACCATCGACCAGACCGGCCGACACCAGCAGCCAGGCGCCGTGACAGATGACGGCCACCGGCTTGTTGGCGGCATCGATCGCCTGGACGAACCGGCGCGCCTGCGGATCCATTCGAATGGTATCGGCGTTCATCACGCCGCCCGGCAGCAGCACGCCGTCGAAGGCTTGCGGATCGGCGTCGGCCAGCAGCTGATCGACGTCGAACTGATCGGCCTTGGCATCGTGATTGAAGCCCTGCACCTTGCCGGGCTTGTCGGAAATGAGAACGGTAGTGGCGCCGGCCTGCTGCAACGCTTCGCGCGGACCGGTAAGTTCTGCCTGCTCGAAGCCGTCGGTCAATACAATGGCAATCTGCTTGCCGCTCAAGATCGGTTGCATGGGAAGTCTCCTGTCAATGCGGCCCGCACTGGACGCACCGGGACGGTGGCCGTAACGATGCCGAAGTTACAAGATTGACTCGTGGTCGTGCGGCTTGGTTCCGGCGCCGGACGGCGACTTGCAGGTCAATGCGCGCCAGCACACGCAGGCGTGCGCAGCGCTGTCAGCGCAGCGGTAAGGCAATGGTGCCGGCGACCGCGGAACGCGAGCCGGGGGTCGGCGGATTGCTCGCGCCGTGGTAGGCGAAGGCGATCGAACACTTGATATCGCCCGACGCATTCTTGCCGGCCGAATGAAACAGGCCGCTGTGGAAGAACACTACGTCGCCGGTATGCAACAGCAGCGGCGCCGCGCGCGCCAGCAAATCCCGATTGCCGGGTGCATCCGGACGCAGGAAGTGCTGCGCATCGAGCTGGTTTTCGGCCGGCTGCTCGCGGTGCGACCGGGCGATGAAATGCAGCCCACCATTGTCCGGTTGTTCCGGACCGAGCGCCAGCCAGACGCATACCAGCTCCGGGCGAGCGAAGGACCAGTAGCGCATGTCGCGATGCCAGCCGGTGGCGCTGCCGTGTTCCGGATGCTTGGTCATGACGCAGTTGTGATGGGCAAGACTCAGGCAGATCGGCTCGCCGAGCAGTTGCTGTACCGCCGTGACCACACCCGGATCTTCGGCCCAGGCAGTAAAGCAGCGATGCCGCCGATAGGCGCCGCGCAAGCGCCGCACCGTGCGGCCGCCTGGCGCCGTCAGGGATTCCGGCGCGCCCGGATAGCCGACTTCGGCTTCGTATTCGAGCGGCTCGACCCCCGCCTGCAGGTGCGCATCCGTAATCGAGCGCATCAGTTCGCAGATCGCCGCCGGCACCATCGAGCGGACCACGAGGAAGCCGTCGGCATTGAACTGATCGATCTGGGCGGCTGACAATTTCATCGAGCAGAACCTTCCTTCCGATACGGGTTGCGCATTGTTTTCGACGTCCAGTTGCGATCATACCTTGGTGGCGATGATTGTTTCGAAACCTGGCGGCCTCTGCAGTATCATTCAGCGGCGGTGCGCCCGGCCTTCGGGTCGGAGAGGGCCTGCCTTCCACATAAACAGAACAGAAAGGATCTCCATGCCGCTCTATTATTTTTTCGCTGCCGGCACTGCTTTTGCTGCCGACGCGCGCGCGACACATCCTGAACTGGCAGGTTCGTCGTGGTGGCGGGCATGATGCCGACTCCGGCTCTGGCGGCACTTCCCGCCTGGACCGCCTGGACCACGCTGGCGGCACTGGCGCTGTATTTTTGGACCATCTACCGCGTCGGCCGTGCACGCGCCAGGTTCGGCGTCAAGGCGCCCTTCACGGATGGTCCGCCAGCGTTCCTCAGCGTGCTGCGGGTGCAGATCAACACGGTCGAGCAACTGATCCTGTTCCTGCCTGCGCTGTGGCTGTGCGCCTTCCTGGCCGGCGATCGGGTGGCGGCCGCAGGCGGCGTGGTGTGGCTGGCCGGACGGTTGTGGTACGCCATTGCCTACTACCGCGATGCGGCGCGGCGCGGTCCCGGTTTCATGATCGCGCTGCTGGCCACCATTGGCCTGATGCTCGGCGCGGTCTGGGGGCTGTTGCTACACTGAGCGATCCAAACCGGTCGTGCAGAGCGGCCGCGAACCAGTTCCATGCGGCAGGCGTCAAAGGACCACCTGCAATGTCTGGGGCGTCGCGCCGCCGCAGTGTTGACGACATGTTTTTCAAAAAGAAACTTTTGAGATCGGCGCGATTCCTGCACTTGATAGAATCGGTGCACGCCCCGCAACGCATCCGTCCATGCCCCTGCCCTCTTCCCCCGTGTATGTCCTCCCAGATCAGCTGTGCATCGGTGTGTTCGTGTGCCTGGAACTGAATTGGCTGGATCATAATTTTGCCCGCAATAGCTTCAAGATCAAGTCGGCGGAACAGCTCGCGGAGTTGCGCCAGCTCGGGTTGAAGCGCATCCAAGTCGATCCAAGCCGCAGCGACGCCGCGCCGCTGCCGGCGCCGCAGCGCCCGGTAGCGGACGCGCCTGCCCCGCTTGCAGCGCCCGCTTCCGAAGGCGACAGCGTGACGGTCCTCAGCAAGCGCGAACGCATCGCTCGGATCGTGCAACAACGGGAAGACGTCGCGCATTGCGAAAAAGAATTCGTCAAGGCTGCCACCGCCCTGAAAGACATCAACGCTAACCTGTTTTCCAAGCCGGCTGCCGCGCACGAAAGTGCCGACCAGCTGGTGCAGCAGATGCTGGACTCGATCCTGACCGACAAGGACATCGCGATCCATCTGATGAACGACAAGGTCGGCGGCGAAGAGTTGTATTTCCATTCGCTGAACGTGACGGTACTGGCGATGATGCTGGGACGCGAGTTGAAGCTGCCGCTGGTCGACATCAAGCAGCTAGGCGTCGGTTGCCTGTTCCACGACGTCGGCAAGCTCGACATTCCCGATCGGGTGCGCCTGAAGACCGAACCGCACACGCGCGCCGAGCGCAACCTGATGCAGCAGCACACGCAGTACGGGCTCGGCATGGCGGCCAAGCTTGGCCTGTCACGTGGCGCCGTCGATGTCATCGGCCAGCATCATGAACATGTCGATGGCAGTGGCTATCCGCTGCAATTGAAATCGGGTGCGATCTCGACCCTGGCGCGCATTGCCGCCATCGTCAACACCTACGACAACCTGTGCAATCACCCCAATTTTCTGGAGTCGCTGAGTCCCTACGAAGCGCTGTCGCAGATGTTTGCGCAACAGCGGCACCAGTTCGATGCCGGCCCGCTGACCACCTTCATCCGCTGCATGGGTGTCTACCCGCCCGGGACGCTGGTGCGGTTGTCGGACGACACGCTCGGCATGGTGGTCTCGGTGAATTCATCCCAGCCGCTGCGCCCCAGCATTCTGATCTACGATCCGGCGGTGCCGAAAGCCGAAGCCATCATCCTCGATCTGAGCGCAGAGCCGGACCTGAACGTGGCAGTCAGCCTGAAGCCGTCGCAGCTCTCGCGCGAAGTGCACGAGTACCTGAGCCCACGCAAGCGCACCACGTATTATTTCGATTCACCGCAAGACCAGCTTAAAACCCGAGCCTGACGGCATCCGGTCACGCGGCGCAAGGGCCGTGTCCCGAAAGGCGTCGATCGGAGCGCAACTGCCGGGTTCTCAATCAAGGCTGTGCGCACGCAATGCCGCCAGCGCCATCACCACACACAACACCGCCAGCGTACCGAGCGCCAGGCTCAGGCCGGCGGCTTCGGCAATGAAGCCGATGAAGGGCGGCCCGACCAGCCCGCCGGTATAGCTGATGGTCGCCACACCTGCCAGCGCAGTTGGCCCATGGCGGCCGGCTGCGCTGAAAACGAATGGGAAGACGCCGGCCAGCCCGGCGCCGGCCAGTGCGAAAGCGGCGATGGCAAGTCTTGCATCCCAGCCCGGCAATGCCAGGACGATGCCGATGGCCGCCACCATGCCGCCAATCCCAACCACCCGGCGCGCACCGAAGCGATCCTTGAAGCGATCCGCGACCAGTCGCATCAGCAGCATCGCGCCGGAAAATCCGGCGTAGGCCAGCGGCGCCACGCCAGCCGCAGCGCCGATCCGGTCCTGCATGAAGACGCCGCTCCAGTCCGCAATTCCACCTTCGGCAATGGCGCCGCAAAATCCAAGCAAACCCAGCACCAGCAACGGCCGTGGCGGCAATCCGAACGCCGGTCGGCGTTGCGCCGATCCTAGCGCCGGCGCCGGCACCATCAAAGCGAGGCACGCCCACCAGAGCGGCAGGACCAGGCTGGCTGCCATGACCGAAAAATGCCAGCGCGGCGACACGCCCAGGCTGGCCATCGCACTACCGCCGAGCGCGCCGAGCACCGTGCCGACGCAGAACCACGCATGCAGCATCGACATGATCGAGCGGCCAGCGCGTTTTTCGGCCGCTGCGCCGATCGCATTGATCGCGACATCGAAACAACTGGCGGCAGCGCCCAGGAGACCGAGCGCAGCCATCAGGGCCACCGGATGAGACGACCAGCCGATGCACGGCAGCGCTGCCAGCAGCGCCAGCCCACCCACCAGGGCGGCCCTGGCCTGGCCATGGCGTGCCACCAGCCAGGCTGCCAGCGGAAACGAGGCGAGTCCGCCGATGCCGGCGCACAGCAAGGCAAAGCCAAGCTGTCCGGCACTCAGGGCAAGGGAATCGCGTACGGCGGGAATGCGCCCGGCCCAGGTCGCGAAGACCAGGCCGAGCAAGGTAAACAGCAGAGGCAGTGCCGCAGCCGGCGAGCGCCGCGATGGCGTCCGGCCTGCGGCGGGATCTACAGACCGGTCAGAGTGGCTTGGCGCTGTCGATGGCGGACCAGCCTGGATTGGCATCGAGGGTGGCGTCGAAGCTGGCGTCCGCTCCGGTGTCTGCGGCATCGTCAAGGGCGGCCTCGTCGAGCGGATCGTCGTGGCGCCGCTTGGCGGACACGCCCAGCAATACCCGCATGACGATTTCGATGTCGATGTCCTTTTCCTTCAAGAACTCGGCCGCGTATTCGGTGCCGTGGATCTGCTGCAGCGTAATGCCCTTCTTGACCAACGCCGCGCTGTGCCGATCGGCGCGCGACATGGTCGGCTCCTGTTTGGCGCTCACCTGGCGATTTGCTTGTCGTGGCTGGCTCATGGCAATTGCTCCTGGATGGAAAGTCAGTCGGCGCAGGCAGGCGATCCGTGAACCGATCGCCCGTCGCCATTTCCTTAACGCATGACCGAAGCACGACTTGTTTCCGTGCAATCCTGTCATGAAGCAATTTTATTAAATTCCTATTGGCAAGTGCGACTTTCGGTTGCAATTTCACACTCGTTGAGAAAGTTGCCATGGGGCCTAGAGCGGAATTCGAAATGGTGTATTCGGGCTGCGTATCGATTCGGGCCGCAGTGCAAGGCGCAGGGAGCGCCGTGTGGCGGGCCACACAAGCGAGCTGCAACACCGCAATGTGGCTCGAAGCGGTGCGTAGCGCGGATATGCCATTGCGAAATCTGCTCGAAAATCAAGTTGTCAGTGGCTTGTAGCGGATCCGCTTCGGTTTTGCACCCTCCTCGCCCAGGCGCTTGCGCTTGTCGGCTTCGTATTCCTGGTAATTGCCGTCGAAAAAACTGACCTGCGAATTGCCTTCGAACGCCAGGATATGCGTGGCGATCCGGTCCAGGAACCAGCGGTCATGGGAAATGACCAGAACGCTGCCGGCAAACTCCAGCAAGGCGTCTTCCAGCGCGCGCAGGGTTTCGACGTCGAGGTCGTTGGAGGGCTCATCCAGCAGCAACACGTTGCCGCCCTGGAGCAGGGTTTTTGCCAGGTGCAGCCGGCCACGCTCGCCGCCGGAAAGGTTGCCGACGATCTTTTGCTGGTCACCTCCCTTGAAATTGAAGCGGCCGAGATATGCGCGTGACGGCATTTCGAAGCGGCCCACGGTCAGGATGTCGGCGCCGCCGGTCACGTCATCGAACACCGTCTTGGCGTCGTCGAGAATGTCGCGCGACTGGTCCACGATGGAGACCCGGGCGGTGGTGCCGATGACGACTTCGCCGCTGTCGGGCTGCTCGGCGCCGGTGATCATCTTGAAGAGCGTGGACTTGCCGGCGCCGTTGGGGCCGATGATGCCGACGATGGCGCCCGCTGGAATCCGGAAGCTCAGGTCGTCGATCAGCAAGCGGTCACCGAAGGCTTTCGAGACATTCTTGAATTCGATGACTTCATTGCCCAGCCGTTCGGCCACCGGAATGAAGATTTCCTGGGTCTCGTTGCGCTTCTGGTATTCGTGTTCGGACAACTCGTTGAAGCGGGCCAGGCGGGCTTTCGACTTTGCCTGCCGGCCCTTCGGATTCTGGCGCACCCATTCGAGTTCCTTGGCGATGTTCTTCTGGCGCGCCGATTCGGTCGATTCTTCCTGCTTCAGGCGATTACCCTTTTGCTCCAGCCAGGAACTGTAATTGCCCTTCCACGGAATGCCATGGCCGCGGTCGAGCTCCAGGATCCATTCGGCGGCATTGTCCAGAAAATAGCGATCATGGGTGATGCCGACCACGGTGCCGGGAAAGCGCTGCAGGAACTGCTCCAGCCAGTCGACCGATTCGGCGTCCAGATGGTTGGTCGGCTCGTCGAGCAACAGCATGTCGGGTTTCGACAGCAGCAGGCGGCACAGCGCGACGCGTCGCTTTTCACCACCCGACAAGACGCCGATCTTGGCGTCCCAGGGCGGCAGGCGCAAGGCGTCGGCAGCCATTTCCAGCTGTTGTTCCGGGTTGTCGCCGGCCGAGGTCGAGATGATCGCTTCGAGCCGGCCCTGCTCGGCCGCCAGCGCGTCGAAATCGGCATCCGGCTCCGCATAGGCGGCGTACACGGCGTCCAGCTTGGCCTTGGCTTCGAAGACTTCGCCAAGGCCCCCTTCGACCGCCTGGCGCACCGTCTGCTCGGGATCGAGCTGCGGCTCCTGCGGCAGATAACCGATGTTCAATCCCGGCATCGGCACGGCGTCGCCAATGATGTCCTTGTCGATGCCGGCCATGATCTTCAACAACGTCGACTTGCCGGAGCCGTTCAGGCCGAGCACGCCGATCTTGGCGCCCGGGAAAAACGAGAGCGAAATGTCTTTGAGAATCTGACGTTTCGGCGGCACGATCTTGCCGACCTTGTTCATTGTGTAGACGTAATTTGCCATAGGGGTTCGCTGTAGTCTGGTATGAGCTGGTGCAATGGGAAGAAGGGGCGACGCTGAACCGATGCAAACCGGTCCGGCGCAGTTCGGTGCAAGGATAACCGAAGCCAGCCGTGGCGTGGGCGCCCGGTGGCAAGGCCGTTGGATTTGCATGCCGGTATGTGACTTTGATGGGCGCAGGACCACGAAGCCGATCCGTTCGACCGCTCGATCGACACCCAGATCAGCCGCCTGCGTCAGAAACTCGGTGACGACGCCCGCACGCCGCGCATCGCCCAGTCCGTGCGCAAAAAAGCTGTGTGCTGGCCATCGCCGTCAGTGTTGCCACGAGCCTGCATGAGCGAGTCGCTTTCCACTGACCTTTCCACTGACCATTGCAATGACTGGCGCCGCCGGTCCGCGATGGCATTCGGCGTATCAACAACTGTCTCAAAATTCCTCACAAAAGTTCGCATTCTTGTTCCGCTTCAGCCGCGTTCGGCCGCGACTGTGAAATCGTACGGCCGGGCTTCATGCTTCTCTCAATCAGCAGTGTGATAACGGCGACCACCGCGCGTGGTTGCGAAAGGAAAAAAATGCGTTTCGAATCATTCAACGGGGCGTCGGCAACCAGCCGTTCGCAGAATCTGTCAGGCCATTCAACCCATGTGGAGAGCGGCGTATCGGGCACATGTCCGGGGTCGGCATCCGTCAGCAACGGCGCCAGCCTGGAGGATCTGGTCAGCGGCAAACGGCCGGAATTGCATGCCCTGATCCGCCAGCATGCGGTCACCGCCTCGGCGCACGAGGAAGCCGGCGCCACGAGCCAGAAGAGGGCAGGAGACCCGACACTTCGAGGCCTTCTGAAGAAAGTCCTGGAAGACGGCACCATCACGCCACAGGAAATCGAGCAGTTGAAACAGGTCCTCGGCGCAAGCGGACAGAACGCCGGCGCTCGTGGCGCTCGTGGCGTCCATGGCACGTCGGCGGCGGGCGGCCATCATTGTCCACACGGCGGCCGGAGCGGCGCTGGCGGCGCAATGGCGCCGACCGGCAGCGAGGATCAGCCGGGCACGGACGGTCCGGTTCCAGCACCGACGCCGCCGGTCGTCACGCCTCCTGTGGCAGCGCCGACGCCGCCTGTCGTTGCTCCTCCAGTGGCAGCGCCGACTGCGCCCGCCGATGGCAGCTTTACCCTTGGCGGCACGAAGGTCAGCATCAAGGGTGGCAGCGATGCGGAGCGGGCAAAGACACGCCAGCTGTTCGAAGCGATGTACCAGAAGGACCCGCCATTCAAGATGGGCATCGACTCCAAGGCCGCCAGCGGACTGGACGTCACGATCAAGGACCTGCCTCCAAACGTCGCAGGAGAAGGGTCGGTCGGGGGTAATACCATGTCGCTCGATCCTGAGTACATCGGCGACACGAAGGATTACGCCAACACGGTCGCGCACGAGCTCGCGCACAATCTGGGCCAGCAGCACGGCGCGGCGCTCGAGGCGTTTGCCGCAGAGGCAGCTGCCGTCACGGCGTAAGCGATCGCGCAAAAAAAACGTCGTCCGGGCCATGACGGCCTGGACGACGCACACAGGGAAAAAGGCTTCCCTGTTTATTTTTTCGCTGCTTTTTGCTTGGCGATGATCAGATCCTTGACCGCTGCGTAGGTGTCATCGGTCAGGATCTTCTTGTCCACCAGTTCATCCTTTGCCTTGTACGGACGACCCTTGATGATGGCGGCGGCGCGCACGTCGCCGATCTTCGGCAGGCTCGCCAGTTGCTTGGCGGTGGCGGTGTTGATGTCCATCGGCGCGGCAGCCTTCGCGCTGGCGGCCGGCTTGGCGCTGGCGGCAGCCGGAGCTGGAGCCGCGGCGGCCGGTTTCGGTTCATCCTTGGCATGCACCGCACCGGTCATCAGCAGCACCAGGCCGGATGCTGCGACCATCGATTTGAACAGATTCATTATCGTTTTCCTTAAAGTTAGATTGGTATCGGAGCTCGCGCTCACAAGTAAATGGCGATTCGTACCGGATGCTCGCTGCAGGATCCGGCAGGAAGTGTGCGGACGTGTCTCCTGCAATGCTCGACCGGCCCCTGCCGCCCGGCGGATGCGAAGCGCCGGCTGACACGACAGGAACATGTTGATTTTACATTGAGGCAATTTTTTGAGGAGAATTTCTGCGCGCCATCCAGGCCTGTCGCAGACCATCGGCCGAATACACGATCAACGCGCTCCAGACCACTGCAAAGCCGGCCAATCGCGCGCCGGCGAAGGTCTCGTGGTACAGCAGCACGCCCAGCAACAGCTGGATGGTCGGTCCGATGTATTGCAGCAGGCCAAGCGTGGCCATCGGAATGCGCCGGGCGCCGGCGGCGAACAGCAGCAGCGGAATTGCCGTGATCGGGCCGGAAGCCGCCAGCAGCCAGCGAGTCGTGTCCGGCGCTTCGGCGAAGGTATTCTGGCCGGCGTGGCTGAGCCACAGCAGATAGCCCATCGACAATGGAAACAACAGCAGCGTTTCCAGCGACAGCCCTTCCAGCGGGCCTAGCGTGGCGGTCTTGCGCAACAATCCGTACGTGCCGAAGGTACCGGCCAGCGCCAGCCCGATCCAGGGCGGATGGCCGCTCTGCCAGGCCAGCCACAGCACGCCGAGCGCCGCCAGCCACACCGCGACCCACTGCAGCGCTCGCAAGCGTTCGCCCAGCAGCACGTAGCCGAGCAGGACATTGACCAGCGGAGTGATGAAATATCCCAGGCTGGCATCGATGATGCGGCCGTGATTGATCGACCAGATGTACAGGAACCAGTTACCCGCCAACAGCAGTGCACTGGCGGCAAACCCGGCCAGCACGCGCGGGCGACGCATCACGGTGCCGATCCAGGCCCACTGCTGGCGCACGGCCAGCACAGCGCCCAGGAACACCAGTGACCAGAGCATCCGGTGCATCAGGATTTCCATCGGCGGCACGCTTTGCAGCAGTTTGAAATACAAGGGAAACAAGCCCCACAGCACGTAGGCGGTGGCGGCGAACAACAAGCCGGTCTGCATCTGGTCAGTCCACTTTCAAATTGATGGATGGTCGCGCACGCTCAGTCGCCACGCTCAGTCGCCACGCTTAGTCACCATTGACCAGCAGCTCGCCGTCGACCCTGGCGGCGCCGACCCGGCACAACTGCGCGACGGCCCAGTCGGCCAGATCGAGCTCCGGCAAGTGCAGGAATCGCCGGTTCGTCTCGCGAAACAACCGGATCTGCGCCAGCAGCATCGGCACGGACGCCAGCGCCATGCTCTGGCGTTCCAGCAGCAAGAACTTCAGCAGTACCTTGATCGCATTCTGCGCATTACGGACCGGATCGGCGGCCAGGTAATCCAGCCGTGACATCGCCCGCCCGAGCGCCCCCTTCACATCGGCAAACGGCGCGCCGTGGCCGGGAATGACGACATCGACATCGAGGCCGGCAATCAAGTCCAGGGTGGCGCGGGTCTCGGCAAACCCGGAGTCTCCGTCGAGCTCGGGAAAGATCACGCCGAAACCGTTTTCCCAAAGAGCGTCGGCCGAGATCAGCAGACGCGCCTCGGCGCAGTACAGGATCAGGGAATGCGGATCGTGGCCGGGCGCTCCCAGCACTTGCCATGCGAGTTCGCCCAGCGTCAGGTGGTCACCGGCCTGGATCGTGTCGTCGAAGTTGAACCGGTTGCACTGCTGGCCGGTCGAGGTAAAACTCAAGACATCCTGGTCCCAGTGCAGTACCGCATCGGCTTCTGACGCCGGAATCGTGGTGCGGCAGGCATGCGTTGCCTGCAGCGCCGCATTGCCGCCGCAATGGTCCGAATGCAGATGCGTGTTGATCAACCGGTCCAGCTTCCTGCCCTGCAGGGCATGCCCGACCAGCGCGACGGTCTGCGCCGCATGGCTGTGATAACCGCTGTCGACCAGAGCCGTGCCGTCGCGGCCCTGGAACAGGATGTTGTTCGACGATAGCCAGCCGCGCTCGAA
>JAYUWF010000342.1:0-3512 GCA_043753685.1 Herminiimonas sp. | reverse complement strand
CCCGCTTCATCAGTCCGACCAAGACCCTCGAATACATGGCGGCACAATTGCCGATCGTCAGCACGCGCATCGCCGACGTCGCGGAACCCTACGGCGACGTGGTCCGGATTGCCGACGACGCAGCCGGCTTCATAGCCGCCTGCGACGCGGCGTTGTCAGAAGATGCCGAGATTCGTGCGCGGAACAACGCGCGCATGCAGGAAATCGTCGCCGCCACATCCTGGAGCCGCACGGTCGACCAGATGCGGTCGTTGATCGACAATGCAGCGCCGCATGCAAAACCGGTGGCGCCAGCCGATCCGGCGGTAGCGGCCGTGCCAGCGGCGGCGAACCTGGATGCCGTGCGCAAGCCGGCCGTGCGCAGCGTGAAGTGCGTGATCATCGGCGCCGGACCGACCGGCCTGAGCGCGGCCTATCACGTCAAGGACGACTATCTGCTGGTCGACCGCAACGCCCACGTCGGCGGCTGGTGCCGCTCGGTGCAGGACAAGGGCTTCACTTTCGATTACGCCGGTCACATCATGTTCTCCAACGACCCTTACGTACAGGAGCTGTACCAGGTTCTGCTGGGCGACAACCTGCACTGGCAAGATCGGGAAGCCTGGGTGTACAGCAAGGGCGTGCACACCCGATACCCATTCCAGGGTGCGCTGTACGGCTTGCCGCCCAAGGTGATCACCGAATGCATCGTCGGCGCCATCGAGGCACGCTTCGGCGTCTTGCCGAAGTCGGGCAGCGCAGCGCCCGCCGGTAGCGCCGCCGCCGCAGTAAAAAGCGCTGCGTCAGTCGCCACGGCGGTTGCGGCCAGTCAGGAAGCTGCCAATGCCGCCAGTGCCGCGGACGATGATGCCGGGATCGACGCTGGCGATGTTGCGGAAGCGAGGGCTGAAAACAGCCCGCAATTGGATCAGGTACTCCCCGAGGCCGAAATCGACGACTGCTGTGCCGACGGTTGCGTGGCCCTGCCGGTTGCACCGCTGCGGTCGTCGGAATCAGGCGCGAAGCCGGGCGCAAAGCCGGGCGAAAAGCCGAACTTCGAGCAGTTTATCCACACCATGTGGGGTTCGGGCATTGCGCGTCATTTTGCGATCCCCTACAACAAGAAGTTGTGGACCGTTCCATTGTCCGAGATGGAAACTTCCTGGCTCGGTGGCCGCGTGCCATTGCCGGACCTGGAAGAAATCATCGAGGGCGCGCTGGAGCCGGTGGCCAAACCGATGGGTCCGAACGCCCGTTTCGGCTATCCGCTCCAAGGCGGTTTCCAGGCACTGATGAACGGCTTCCTGCCGCATCTGAAGGGCACGCTGGCCTTGAATGCGGATGTGGTCCAGTTGTCTGCCCTGCAACGTGTGGTGACGCTGGCAGATGGGCGTCGCTATCGCTACGATCACCTGATCAGCACCATGCCGCTGCCGGCGCTGATCGACATGATCGGCGACGAGGCACCGGCCGACGTCCGGCGAGCTGCCCAGGGCCTGCGGCATATCTCGGTACGCTGTGTGAACCTCGGCATCGGTCGTGAAAACCTGACCGAGAAGCACTGGATCTATTATCCCGAAGAGACCATATTCCATCGCATCTTCGTGCAGGGCAATGCCAGTCCCGGTTGCAACCCGCCTGGTGGATTCGGCCTGACCTGCGAAATTTCCTATTCCGCCTACAAACCGCTGCCGTGCGACGGCCAGGCGCTGATCGATCGCTGCCTGCGCGATTGCATCAGCGTCGGACTGGTGCGGGAAGACGACGTCGTTCTGACGTCTAATCAGGTCGACATGCCGTACGCCTACGTGATCTACGATCACGCCCGGGCGGCTAACGTGGCCACGGTCAAGGACTGGCTGGCGCAGCACGACATCGTCCTGGCCGGGCGTTACAGCGAATGGGAGTACTACAATTCCGACCATGCCTTCATCGCTGGAAAGAAGGCGGCCGAGGCGGTGCGCTGGCTGGCGCCGCGACGCACTGCCAGCAGCGACTGACCTGCGCCTCGGCAGGCGCGGTTGCGATGGTCCGGGACCCTGGCCCGGATTCATGGCGGCCGACGTGTCAGCACTGGCAATAGTGGCACCAGTGGCAGTAGTGGCAGTAGTGGCGCGCATGGCAAAAATGGCGATCTGGCCGGTCGCCTGTTGCCGTGCGCGGCAGCTCGGCGCACGGCGGCGTCCGCATCACGGTCGTGGTGTACCGGTGCTGGCCTCGGCCGGCACCATGGTCGTGCGCGACGCGCGTCCCGCCGCCAGTAGCGCAGTGGCCGCATCGACCACGCTGCCGGGCGTAATCTCGCGCAGGCAGGCGTGGTGGCGCTCCGGACAGATGCTGCGATAACAGAAGCCGCATGGCACCGGATGAAACAGCAACCGGTGCGGCGTGCCCCATGGCGTGTGCTGCGGATTGGTCAGCGCATACAGGTCGACGACTGGCGTGCCGAATGCAGCGGCCAGGTGCACCGGGCCGCTGTTGTTGGTGATCAGTACCGGTGCAGCGGCCAGCGTGGCGGCAAATTCACCCAGGCCGAGCTGGTTGGCCAGGCTGATCCCCGGGTGGCGCATGCCGCTGCGGATCCGCTGTATCAGATCGCTTTCATCGCCGCTACCGGTCCACAGCAGCGTGCAGTGCAATGCGGCGACCAGCGCATCGCCGGTCGCTGCCCATTGTTCCGCGGGGTAGCGGCGCGATGGCGCACTCGCGCCAGGATGCAGCACCACCCAGGGCCGTCGCGAGCCAGTCCCCAGACCGAGCGTCTGCAGTCGGGCCGTCGCTGCGATCCGGCTTGCCGCGTCGAGCGCAAAGCGCAGCCGGGTGTCTGCGGTGTGACAACCGACCGCTGCGACCAGGTCGAGCTGGCGTTGCACTTCATGCCGCACGGTGCGTTGCGGTTCCGGATCGGCGATCCAGTCGCTCAACAGTTGATACGGATTTTCATGGCAGTGCGCCAGGCGCAGCTCGATGCCAGCCAGTTGGCTCAACTGGGCAGCCGGCAACGGGCTCTGACTGAACGAGGTGAAGATCACGGCTGCGTCGAAGCGACCCGCCTGCAGGCGGCGTATCATGGCCACGGCATCGATGGCATGCGACGGCGCGCTGGCTTTCAGCCACGGTGCGGCATACGGAATCAATTCATCCACATCCGGCAAGTGCGGCTGCAGGCAGGCCGCGCCCGGCGAGGCGAGCAAGGCGATGTGGGCATCGGGCAGAGCGGTCCTGAGTGCGTGCAGGGCCGGCGTGGTCATCACCACGTCGCCCAGATTGTCGAGCCGGATCGTCAGCACGCGTTGCGCTTCTTGCCAGGCCTGGCGCCGAGCTGCCGAAGCGGCATCGACACTTTCGTCCGGCGCCGATGCTGGCGGCTGCCAGGGCGCGCCGCGCGGATGAATCGACATCGGCGTGCCCGCGATGCCGTCGAACGCCACCGGTTGACCCAGAGGCTGCCGTGCTGGTTGCTCGGAGGCTGGCACGGGCGATCAGCGCGGCTGGTCGGCCAGCACGATCGCCTCTGCCGCGCGGTACAGGTT
>JAYUWF010000341.1:0-3512 GCA_043753685.1 Herminiimonas sp. | reverse complement strand
ATCTCGCGCTTCCGCTCCAAAAAGGAACAGGATGCAGTGATCGAAGGTCTTGCCGACGGCGCCATCGACATCGTCATCGGCACGCACAAACTGCTGTCGGCCGACGTCAAGTTCACCCGCCTAGGCCTGGTCATCATCGATGAAGAACACCGCTTCGGGGTGCGCCAGAAGGAAGCCCTGAAAGCCCTGCGCGCCGAAGTCGATGTGCTCACGCTCACAGCCACGCCGATACCGCGCACGCTGGGCATGGCGCTGGAAGGCTTGCGCGATTTTTCGATCATCGCCACCGCGCCGCAAAAGCGCCTGGCGATCAAGACTTTCGTGCGCAGCGAGGGCGAATCGATCATCCGCGAAGCTTGTCTACGCGAATTGAAGCGTGGCGGCCAGGTGTACTTTTTGCACAATGAAGTCGAGACCATCCAGAACCGGCGCGAGATGCTCGAATCGATCCTGCCCGAGGCACGCATCGCCGTGGCGCACGGCCAGATGCACGAGCGTGACCTGGAAAAGGTCATGCGCGATTTCGTCGCACAGCGCTACAACATCCTCTTGTGCACCACCATCATCGAAACCGGCATCGATGTGCCGACGGCGAACACGATCATCATGCATCGCGCCGACAAGTTCGGCCTGGCGCAGCTGCATCAACTGCGTGGCCGGGTCGGCCGCTCGCACCATCAGGCGTATGCCTACCTGCTGGTCAATGATGTCCAGACGCTGACCAAGCTGGCGCAGCGCCGCCTGGACGCGATCCAGCAGATGGAAGAACTGGGCAGCGGCTTTTACCTGGCGATGCACGACCTGGAAATTCGCGGCGCCGGCGAAGTCCTGGGCGACAACCAGTCAGGCGAAATGCACGAGATTGGTTTCCAGCTGTATTCCGACATGTTGAACGAAGCGGTGCGCTCCCTGAAGAACGGCAAGGAGCCGGATCTGGCGGCGCCCTTGTCGACCACTACCGAAATCAACCTGCACGTGCCGGCGCTGTTGCCCAATGAATTCTGCGGCGACGTGCATGAGCGGCTTTCGCTCTACAAGCGGCTGGCGAACTGCGTCAATGCGGACGCCATCGACGACCTGCAGGAAGAATTGATCGATCGCTTCGGCAAGTTGCCGGATGCGGCCCGCGCACTGGTGGAAACCCATCGCCTGCGGGTGGCGGCAAAACCGATCGGCATCGTCAAGATCGACGCCCACGCCGAGTCGGCCCTGCTGCAGTTCGAGCCGAATCCGCCGATTGATGCGATGCGCATCATCGACCTGATCCAGAAGAACCGCCACATCAAGCTCAACGGCCAGGACAAGCTGCGCATCACGATCCCCATGCCGGACCTGGCCTCGCGGGTCGCGCAGGTCAAGGCGACGATTCGCGCCCTGGTGGCGTGAGGCGAACATGAGCGCGACCATTCATCCCTCCCCGCCACATCCCGATCTCGGGCATCGCTCATGAACCTGATCCTGCAAGCTCCCGGCATCATCGAACTGGCCATGGCCGAACGGCTTGGCGCCGTGGCCGGTGCTGCCGGTCTGACGGCTCTCCCTGACCACGTCTGGCGCTGCGAACGGGTCAGCACCGATGCCGCCACGCGCACCGCCGTGGCGACGGCAGCGTTCGACGCCGGCATCGATGCCACTTTCATCGAACCCGGACGCAAGCTGTCGGATTTCGGCCTGCTGGTCATGGACATGGATTCCACCCTGATCACCATCGAATGCATCGATGAAATCGCCGACATGCAGGGCCTGAAACCGCAGGTCGCCGCCATCACCGAAGCGGCGATGCGTGGCGAACTCGAGTTTCGCGACAGCCTGACGCGTCGCGTGGCGCTGTTGAAGGGGCTCGACGCAGGTGCCCTGCAGCGGGTGATCGACGAACGGCTGCAACTGTCGCCTGGCGCGGAACCGATGCTGCAGGCGGTCAAGGCAGCCGGATTGAAGACCTTGCTGGTCTCTGGCGGTTTCACTTTCTTCACCGACCGCATGCAGGCCCGCCTGGGTCTCGACTTCACCCGCTCGAATCAGCTGGAAATCGTGGACGGCAAGTTGACCGGGCGCGTCACCGGCGAGATCGTCGACGCCGACCTGAAAAGAGTGACGGTGGAAGCCACCTGTGCGACGCTCGGCATCGCGCCGAAACAGGCGATCGTCATGGGCGATGGCGCCAACGACCTGAAAATGATGGCGATCGCCGGCATGTCGGTCGCCTTCCGTGCAAAACCGATTGTTCGCCAACAAGCCGATGTGGCCTTGAATTTTGTCGGTCTCGACGGCATGTTGAGGTTGTTCGAATAGAATCGGTGTTCGCTGTAACAACTTTGGGAGAAGTCGGCATGAGCGGTGAACTGGTTTTGGACAGCAAATTACAATCCGAAAAAAACCTGGCATGGTGGCTGTACCTCGCCCACGCCATCAGTTTTGTCTTCTCGTTCGGCGCCTTTTCCTGGATTCCGCTGATCCTGAATTTCGTCAAGCGCGGCGATACGGCCGGCTCCTTTGTCTATTCGCACCACTCCTGGCAGATCCGCTCGTTCATCTGGTACGTGGTGTGGATGGCGCTCGGCGGCATCTGCTTTGCGACCGTGCTCCTGATTCCGCTCGCATTCCTGATCTGGGGCGTCGCGTGGCTGTGGAAAGCCTACCGTCTCATCAAGGGCTTCCTGGATCTCGATGCGAATCGGGCAATGCCGATGTAATCTCGGCGTCGTCGACCGGGACCTTCAACCGATCGCAGCGCCGGTGATTCCGGGTCTGCGATTCATTTCAGTTGCGCCAGCGCCTGTTCGATATCGGCGATCAAATCCTGCGGATGTTCCAGGCCGATGTTAAAGCGCAGCAGTTGACCGCTGCCCTGCCAGTCGCGGCGCATGCTCTGGACCCGGTACGGCACGCAAAGACTATTCGCGCCGCCCCAGCTGAAACCGATCTTGAACAGTTTCAGTTGATCGACGAAGCGGTCGGTCTGCGCCTCCGAAAACCGTTCGTCGAAAATCACCGAAAACAAGCCGCCCGCGCCCGTGAAGTCGCGCGCCCAGATCGCGTGGCCAGGACAATCCGGTATGGCCGGGTGCAGCACGCGTGCCACTTCCGGCCGCGCCTTCAACCAGGTGGCCACCGTGCGTGCGCCGCAATCGTGCGCATCGAAGCGCAATTTCATCGTCGCCAATCCGCGCATGACCAAGAATGCGTCGTCCATCCCAACACCCAGGCCTAGCCGCATGTGCGCCATTTCCAGTTTCTGCTGCAAGGCTGCATCGCGCGTGATCACCGCGCCCATCAAGACATCCGAGCCGCCCGACTGGTATTTCGTCAGGGCTTGCATGACGATGTCGACGCCGTGGCCGAAGGCATCGAAGGCAATGCCGGCCGACCAGGTATTGTCGATCGCCACCAGCGCGCCGTGGGCATGCGCCGCCGCGCAGATCGCGGGAATGTCCGGCACTTCCATCGTCACCGACCCCGGCGCTTCGGTCCAGACCAGCCTGGTATTCGGTTGCAGCAGCGCGGTGATGCCG
>JAYUWF010000340.1:0-3519 GCA_043753685.1 Herminiimonas sp. | reverse complement strand
GAGCAGACACATGCGACAAAGGCGACGGAATCCAGCGTTTATTTGTATTGGTCAATACATTGTCTTGTAAGAAACTAATCAAGTCCTGCATTGGACTTCCGGCTTGAATCGAAAAGGAAACATCTTGCCTCTTGCACCCATTTTGAATGCGGCCTTGCTGCTCCTGCGCTGCGCTTTCCTGCTGTCGGTCACCAGCGGTGTGGCACAGGCCTTCGACTTCAGCGACGTGGCGGCTCGCGCCAAGCGTCTGGCCTCGGCGCCCTACGTCAAGCCGCCCAAGAACGTCAGCGGCGCATTGGCCAACCTGGATTACGACCAGTACCGCGACATCCGTTTCGATACTGCCAAAGCCACCTGGCGCGATGCGAAACTTCCGTTCGAGCTGGCGTTTTTTCATCAGGGCCGCAACTTCGACACGCCGGTCCGGATCCATGAAATTTCCGGCAAGGTGATGCACGACATTCGCTTCGATCCGAAGAATTTCAATTACGGCGCCAATACTCTCGACGGCAAGGATCTGACCGGCCTGGGGTTTGCGGGATTTCGTGTGCATTACCCGATCAATACGCCAAAGTACAAGGACGAGATCCTGACCTTTCTCGGCGCGAGTTATTTTCGCGCAGTGGGCAAGGGCCAGGTCTACGGATTGTCGGCGCGCGGCCTGGCGGTCGATACGGCGTTGAGCTCGGGCGAGGAATTCCCTTATTTCACCGACTTCTGGGTCGAGCGTCCGCAAGCCAACGCCAAGGAGATCACCATTTATGCGCTGCTCGATTCGAACCGCGTCAGTGGCGCCTATCAGTTCGTCATCAAGCCGGGAACCGACACCGTGATCGAGGTCAGGGTGCAGTTGCACGCGCGGGAAAACATTACCAAGATCGGCATAGCGCCCTTGACCAGCATGTATTTTTTTGGAGAAAACCAGCGTTCGCAGATCGAGGACTACCGGCCCGAAGTGCACGACTCCGACGGCCTGTCGATCCACTCCGGCACCGGTGAATGGATCTGGCGGCCACTGGTCAATCCGAAGCGCTTGCTGGTGACGTCTTATTCCTTGCGCAATCCGGCCGGCTTCGGCCTGATGCAGCGTGACCGCCACTACCAGAACTACCAGGACCTGGAAGCGCGTTACGAAAACCGGCCGAGCGCCTGGGTCGAGCCCAAGAGCAACTGGGGCGCCGGCCGGGTCGAGCTGATCCAGATTCCGACGCCCGATGAAACCAATGACAACATCGTCGCCTTCTGGGTACCGGCGGTGCCGCCCAAACCCGGCGCGCCGATCGAGCTGGAGTACCGCGTGCTTTGGCAAAAGGATGCCGACCAGCGCAGTCCCTTGTCGGCGGTCACCCAGACCCGGCGCGGTCATGGCTGGGTGCGCAAGGCCGACGACAGTATCGGACTGGCGGTCGATTTCGAAGGTCCGGCCCTGAAAAAACTTGGCGCCGACGACAAGGTCAATGCCATTGTCAGCAGCGACGCCAACGGCAGCGTGATGGAAACCAACGTGATCCGCAACGAGACCACCGGTGGCTACCGCATGATGGTGCGCATGCGCCGCAAGGACGACAAGCTGCCGGTCGAATTGCGCGGTTATCTTAGCAACAACGTCAGCAACAGCAACAGTGCGCTGTCCGAAACATGGAGCTACATCTTGCCGGCCGACTGATGCGCCCGATTAGCGCAGAATCGATTCCCCGCTGCTACCTGCATCGATTGCAGCAGCGCCGTTCCTGGTGCCGCGAGGCGACGGCGTGGGGACCTATAACCGCCCCGGGCAGCTCGGCGTCGCAGGTCGACGCGCCAGCCCTGCCCCTTACCAGTGCCGGTGCCGTAACAGGTGCGAGCGCGGTGCCGGGGTCGGCATCGTCGACCTCGTCGACCTCGTCGAACACCGGTGACGTCGCAGTCGTCCCGCTGGGGGCGACGTCGAGCGATCCTGCCACCGCACCGGACGACGAGCCGGGCGCCGCGGCATGGCTGCAGGCAGCCGAACAGCGCGCCGCGGTTACGGGCGACGATTGCCTGGTGGCGCTGCATGCGGTGCTGGCCGGAGACGCTGCGGCACCGGACAATCCGACCCAGGGTTCGGTGTGGCGGCGCTTGCAACTGGCCTTCGGCCGCAGTCCGCGGTCACGGGCGCAGTTGCAGATCCAGATGTCAGGGGATGCGGACAACGCGGACCGGGCGGCGCAATCCGCCCAGCACCAATCCACGCAACAAGCCGTAGATCCAGTCGCAAATCCAGACGCAAATCCAGACGCAAATCCAGACGCACTGCCAGCGCAGCCGCCGACCCGGCAACAGCAACTGCTGCGTGCCGCGCGGCGTTTGCTTGCGCCACCGCTGCAGCGCAGCTCGATGACGCCGATACCGTGGGGACCCCTGAACCCGATCAAGCGCTGGTTCGCCGGCCGGTTGCGCCGACCGCACGACTGGGTCGAGCGCGGCAACGAAACGGCGCGTGACGCCTGGCCGGCCGGCCTCAAGCCGCCGGGCACGCCCGAGACCGCCGTCACCAGGCGCCAGGATCGCTGGGCCCATCTGGGCAGTTTGAGGCGCCTGACGCTGCTGTGCCTGATGCTGATCCAGACTGCCGTGGCGACGCATTTCATGCGCACGGTGCTGCCGTATCAAGGCTCGGCGCCGCTGGAAATGCTGCTCTTGGCATTGTTCGCGATTCTTTTTTGCTGGGTCTCTGCGGGCTTCTGGACCGCCATGGCCGGTTTCCTGGTGCTGGTGCGCGGCAACGACCGATTTTCGGTCTCGGCGCGCCTGCGCGACGCGACGCCGCTGCCGGTTTCGGCGCGCACCGCCATCGTCGTGCCGATCTGTAATGAAGATGCGCCGCGCGTCATGGCCGGGCTGCGCGCCACGTTCGAGTCGGTCGCCCGGACCGGCGAGCTGGCGCAGTTCGATTTCTATATTTTGAGCGACAGCAGCGAAAGCGATGTCCGCGCCGCAGAGCTGGCGCTGTGGTCGGACCTGTGCGAAGCAGTCGACGGTTTCGGGCGCATCTTCTATCGGCACCGCAAGCGTCGGGTCAAACGCAAGAGCGGCAACCTCGATGATTTCTGCAGGCGCTGGGGCAGTCAATACACCTACATGATCGTGCTCGACGCCGACAGCGTCATGAGTGGCGCCTGCGTGACCAACCTGGTGCGGTTGATGGAATTGCATCCGCGCGCCGGCATCATCCAGAGTGCGCCGGTGGCGGCCGGGCGCGACACCTTGTACTCGCGCATCCAGCAGTTTTCCAGCCGGCTGTACGGACCGCTGTTTACCGCCGGCCTGCATTACTGGCAGCTCGGCGAATCGCATTACTGGGGTCACAACGCGATCATCCGCATGGGGCCCTTCATCGAGCATTGCGCGCTGTCGGCGCTGCCGGGGCGCGGATCGCTGGCCGGCGAAATCCTGTCGCACGATTTCGTGGAAGCCGCCCTGATGCGGCGCGCCGGCTGGGCGGTCTGGATCGCCTACGATCTCGAAGGCAGCTACGAGGAAATGCCTTCGAGCCTG
>JAYUWF010000339.1:0-3537 GCA_043753685.1 Herminiimonas sp. | reverse complement strand
GTACATCGTCGCCGCTTTTCAGGAAGGCGAAATCGACCAGCGTGATGGCGGCCAGGCCGCTTGGCGCCAGCACGCAATGGCTGCCGCCTTCGATCTCGGCCAGCCGCGCTTCCAACGTGAACGAGGTCGGCGTGCCGTGCAGGCCGTAGGTGTAGGCACTCTTGTCTTGCCAGCTGCGCGCACGCATCGCTTCGACATTCTTGAACAACACGGTCGAGGCATGATGGATCGCCGATGGAAACGCGGCGAAACCGGCAGGCGCCGTGTAGTCGCTGTGCACCAGCAAGGTGGAAATGGATTTTTTCGAGGTCGTCATGTGTGGCGGCTGTCGCGTTGGCAGATGCGGTTACGGGACCATACCCCTTCAGGCCTGGGCCCACAGGTCGTGCGCATCCGAGGCGGTGATCTTGACGTCGACGAATTCGCCGACCTTGAGTTTCAAGTGTGGCTCGTACGGCGGCTTGACGTAGACCACGCCGTCGATTTCCGGCGCATCGGCAGCCGACCGGCCGACGCCGCCCGTCCGGTTGACTTCATCGATGAGCACGCGCATGGTCTGGCCGACCTTCGCCTGCAGACGGTTCTTCGAAATCGTTTCCTGCAATTGCATCACCCGGCCGCGCCGCTCTTCGCGCAATTCTTCCGGCACGGCGTCCGGCAAGGCGTTCGCCGTTGCGCCTTCGACCGGCGAGTAGGCAAAGCAGCCCAGGCGATCGATTTGCGCTTCCTGCAGGAAGTCGAGCAGATACTCGAATTCGGCCTCGGTCTCGCCGGGAAAACCGGCAATGAAGGTCGAGCGGATCGTGATGTCCGGGCACAGGGCGCGCCAGGCCTGGATCCGTTCGATGTTCTTCTCGCCATTCGCGGGACGCTTCATGCGCTTCAGGACATCCGGATGCGCGTGCTGCAGCGGTACGTCCAGGTAGGGCACGATGCGACCCTCGGCCATCAAAGGAATGATGGCATCGACGTGCGGATACGGATAGACGTAATGCAGGCGCACCCAGGCGCCGTACGGTGCGGCCAGTTCGCCCAGGGCTTCGACGAGTTGGGTCATGTGGGTCTTGACCGGACGGCCGTTCCAGAAGCCGGTGCGGAACTTGACATCGACGCCATAAGCGCTGGTGTCTTGCGAAATCACCAGCAGTTCGCGCACGCCGGCCTTGAACAGGTTTTCGGCTTCCAGCATGACGTCGGCGATCGGCCGCGACACCAGGTCACCGCGCATCGACGGGATGATGCAGAAACTGCAACGGTGGTTGCAGCCTTCGGAAATCTTCAGGTAAGCATAGTGCCGCGGCGTCAGCTTGATGCCCTGCGCCGGCACCAGGTCGATGAACGGCGCATGCGGCTTCGGCAAATGCAGGTGGACCGCATCCATAACTTCGGCCAGGGCATGCGGGCCGGTCACGGCGAGTACTTTTGGATGGATTTTCTGGATGATGTCGTCGCCGTTGGCATCCTTCTTCGCGCCCAGGCAGCCGGTGACGATCACCTTGCCGTTTTCATGCAGCGCTTCACCGATGGCGTCGAGCGACTCTTGCACCGCGGCGTCGATGAAGCCGCAGGTATTGACGATCACCAGGTCGGCGCCGTCATACGATTTTGCGGTGTCGTAGCCTTCGGCGCGCAGTTGGGTCAGGATCTGTTCGGAATCGACCAGCGCCTTCGGACAACCGAGGGAGACAAAACCGACTTTGGGAGGAACCAGCAAGGACGTGGACATGGCGGCAGACAAATGGAGGACGGGAAAAGTCCGCCATTGTAACGCTCAACCTAGCGCTCGACCCATACCGGATCAGCTATCGGACTTGTCGCCGCTACCGGGAACCGGTGGTACGAAGGGAAAGGTGGTAAAGATGTTCTTTGCCTGGCTCTGCATCTGTTCCTGCATCTGGATGAACAGGGTCTTGCTCTGCTCGATGTAGTTACCCATCATTCCCTGCATCATCGGGCCCTGAACATTCATGAACTGTGTCCACATTTCAGGGCTGAAGGGCTTTCCCTCGTAGAGCCCTTTCGAATTCTCGGTCAGCTTGTTCTGGATATCGATGAATGCCTGGATATTCTTTTCAAGGTACGACCCCATCATGCCTTGCATCGCATGGCCGTAATACCGGATGATCTGCGACAGCGCACCGCTGGAAAACATCGGCGAGCCGTTCGACTCTTCTTCCAGAATGATCTGCAAGAGAATGCTGCGGGTCAGATCTTCGTCGGACTTGGCGTCGACGACCGTAAAGACTTCGTTGTCCAGAACGAGTTGCTTGACGTCTGTCAGCGTGATGTAGGAGCTGGTCTGCGTATCGTACAAACGACGATTGGGATATTTCTTGATCAGGCGATCGGCGTTCTTTTTTGCACTATTCATCAGGATTCCAGTTAATTGCAGACCAATGCGGACAAGGCGGGCACGCGTGCAGCGCGGCATCAAACGCACTGCACATGCATTGTTTTTGATTATATTGCCAAACCGTGCACTGTACGCAACATCCCACCCGTGCACCAGTGGTTTCAAGAACAAGTGTTTGAATTTAAAGACGTAATTCAAGGCGCAGAATCGATGTCGGCGCCATGCGTGCCTTATTCGAGCCTGACCTTCACATACCGACCCGGCGCCGGCTCGATCGGCTTGTAGGTCGCATTGCCAGGCTTTTTCGGCGCCGCCACTTTTTTGCCACCGTTAGCCGCCAGAAATTTCGACCACTCGACCCACCAGCTGCCGGGAATCTCGGTTGCGCCTGCCATCCAGGATTCCGGATCTTTCGGCCCTTGCGGATTGATCCAGTAGCTGCGCTTCTTCTTTGCCGGCGGATTGACGACGCCGGCGATATGGCCGGAGGCGCCAAGCACGAACTGATTGCGCGTTGGCTTCTTGACGTTCAGCAGCTGCTGCGACATGAATGCCGATTGCCACGGCACGATGTGGTCTTCGCGCGACGCGTACAGGAACACCGGCGCATCGATCTTGCCGAAATCGACGGCTTGTCCCAACACCTTGACCTTGCCTGGCGTGCGCAGGTTGTTTTCCAGGTAAGTGTTGCGCAGGTACCAGCAGAACATCGGGCCCGGCAAGTTGGTGCCGTCGGCATTCCAGTACAGCAGGTCGAACGCGGGCGGCTCTTCGCCCTTGAGATAATTGGCGCCGACATAATTCCAGATCAGGTCGTTTGGACGCAGGCTGGAAAAAGTCGAGGTGAATTCACTGCCCTTGATCAGACCGCCGCCGCCAATGGTCTGTTCGCGCATGCCGACCATCATGTCGTCGATGAAGACGTCGATCACGCCGGTGTCGGAAAAATCCAGGAATGCCGTCAGCAAGGTCAGACCCGACACCGGATGCTCGCCCTGCGCCGCCATCACCGCCAGCGCGGTCGAGAGCAAGGTGCCGCCGACACAGAATCCCAATGCATTGATCTTGTCCTGCTTGCTGATCGCTTGCGAGACCGCAATTGCCTGCATCACACCCTGTTCGACGTAATCGTCCCAGGTCAGATGTCCGAGCGATGCATCCGGATTGCGCCAGGACACCAGGAA